>JAQGHH010000225.1 GCA_028288945.1 Phycisphaerales bacterium | reverse complement strand
TCGCGCAGGTCGCGGCCTTGGCGGAAGGTGTTTACGGCGGAGATGGCCTTTTGCAGCACCGATTCGGCGTTGTCGTGGCTTCCTGCCAAGGCCCGGCGGAGGCCTTCGGTGTGGAGGCGGCCGCCGGTGCGGTTCTCGGCTTCCAGTACGCCGTCCGTGTAGAGGAGGACCGTCGAGCCGTTGCGGAGGCGAAAATGCTCGGTGGGATAAGAAACGGCGGAATCGACGCCTAGCACGAGTTGCGGCTCAATCTTTAAGGGTTGGAAGCCGTCCGTGTCGCTCACCAGAGGGGCGGGGTGGCCGGCGTTGGCGATTTCCACGTCGCCGGTTCTTGGGTCGATGATCAGCAGCTGCATCGTGACGAACTGGCCGTTGAAGGCCTGGCTGCAGAGCTGGCGGTTCACTTCCTCCAGGCAGCGGCCGGGGTCGCAGAGGCCGGGGAGGGTGACGCGGACGAGGAGCTGCGTCGTCGCCATCAAAAACGCGGCGGAGATGCCGTGACCGGTGACGTCGCCGATGGCGACGGCGGTGCGGCCGTCGGGGAGGGCGAAGAAATTGTAGAAGTCGCCGCTGATGTGATTCGCGGGACGATTTAAGCTCGCGATGTCGATGGCCGCCCCGGCGGTCGTCTTGGTCTTTTGGGGCAGCCAGGCGAGCTGGATCTTTCGGGCCTCGCGCAGCTCCTGCTGGAGCAGGCCGTGGCGCACGCGCTCCATCCGCATCCGGCTGCGGATGAGCTGGGCGGCGGTGGACACGAGTATCGCGGTCATCGAAAACGCAACGAACGCCGCCCAGAAGACCGCCTTCTGCGACAGTCCCCTGACGACGCTGTCCACGCCCGCCAGCGGCGAGGCGACGAGCACGAACCATCGCTTGCCGAGAACGTCCACGGGATGAACGCTGACGATCGCGGGGTCGAAAAGCTGCGGGCCGATGTGGAACGGCTTGTCGAGCGGGCGCGTGCCTTCAAAGCGCAAGCGCTGAAATGCGGTCAGGGCATCCTTGAATTGGGGTTCGCCCGTGGCGTCGATGCGGGTATTGAGCAGGTTGTGGTTGGACGCGGCCATGACGGTCATCGAGTCGTCGACGAGGAACGCGCCGGTGACGCCGTGCTTGCCGAGGTCGGCGAGGAAACGCTGCTCCATCGGCCGGGCGGACACCGCGGCCACCAGAATGGCCGATCGTTGCGGCTGGCCGTTGGGGCGCGGGGCGGTGGTGAGCGGAACACAGACGAGCTTGATGGCGTGCTGGCCGCTTGGATCTTCAATGACCTGAAACGGACTGATGCTCGGCTCGCGGACTTGCTTCAACCATTCGCTGAATTTGGCGACGATCGCATTTTCGAAAGGCGTGGGCGGGTTGTTGAGCGCGTTGCGCTGGACTTTTGCGATGCGCGGCCTTTGGGAGACGGGCGAGCCGGGCGGGTCTTCGTCAACGATCAACGCGTGGGGCCGCAGTCGCTCGTCCAGGACGAATAAATGCGCGCGGCCCTGGAGTTGGTTGGAGAGGAACTGGGTCGCACCGCGATTGAGGATCGCAAATCCCTGCAACGGGCGCGGGTCGGCGGATGCGGCGGGGTTGAAAGGGCCGGGGACGTCGGGGAGGTCCGCGCCTTCGTCATCGCCGGGCTTGAGCAGGTTCAAGTCGCCGAGAATGGACTGGTAGAAGCCTTCAATCCCCTCGGCGGTCTGGCCGGCGAGGAGGTTCTGGCGTTCCTCGGCCTGACCAAGGGCTTGGGTGCGCGCGGAGTTGTAGACGTGTCGAGAGGCGGACACAACCACCGCCAGCAGCAGCGCCAGCAGGAGCAGGTGAAGGAGCAGTATCCTTCGGACAAATCGCTTAAGGCTCTGTTCCATGATCCGTTCGCCGATCCCTGGGCGCGCCGGTATTCTACCGGTCACCCCGTCCTTGTGAACGCGGGCGGGACGGATTTGTTGAAGGCAATTTGCGACTTACTGTCCGGCGGGGTGCATATAGGTTTCGCGTTTGACGAGGCAATAGACCTGCCGGACGTTTGGATCGGCTCCGAGCATAAGCTGGAAATAGTCCAGGTATTCGTGGACGACTTCACGGATCATCCGGTCATCGGCCGCGTTGAGGTCGATGCCGTTTTGCCGGAGGTCCAAAACGCAGGTGCGCACTCTCGCAAAAGTCTTCGGGGTAAGCATCATCTCCCACCTCCCTACATCAGACGTATAGACATGATTCCCTGCCCAGGCCATTACGTTAATCGCGGGGCAAGCGGAGTCAACCAAAAAATAGTTTGAGCAAGAAGCCAAACGGGGAGGGTTTACCGCGGAGGCGCAGAGAACGCGGAGAAGATTTGTGGTGAGAAGAGGTTACGAGTTTCGGCCGGGAATGGATTGGTGGAACGGTGCATTATCGCGTCGGCCGGACAGTCCGCGAGCTTTGTACGAATCGATGGATGCAAACAGCCGGAAAACACGTCACATTCTATTTGCCAAATACATTCGTGATACCCCCCCGTTTCATCGGTCAAATCGGTCAAAATCGGTCACAAACCGCAGCAGCGAGCTGGAAACGGGGATGGGGTCTGCGCGCGGGTGAAGACGTAAGTGCTTACATTAGAAAGGCTCGCCGGTGATCACGTTCTCAAAGTCTTTCTCTCCGATCTCTACGTCTCCGCGGTGAGCAATTCCCGCGGTCATGCGGCGTCGAGGCGGGCGGCGATGCTGGCGAGGAATTCCACGCCCACTTCGAGTCTGCCGCGTTTGGCCGACTGCGAGCGGTCCACCCATACGACGCGGGCGGGGATCATTTGCCGGCGATTGGCGAGCGTCTCGCCCTGGGCATTTAGGCCGACGTGGATGTTGAGCATTTCGCCGCCGCGAATGGGGGCGAACGCGGGGAGTTCGAGGCGCAGTCCGGTGGAGCTGACGTCTTCGGTTCGTCCGCCGAAGTAGCGCGCGGTGGTGGAGTCGTACACCTTCACCGGCCGGTGCTGCTGCACGCGCAGTCCCCGGCGGCGCTCGAGCGCGAGCTCGTCGCCTTCCTCAGTGGCAAGTTGATCCGTTTCGGCAAGTAGTAGCGTCACAACCAATCCTCCCAAAATGCCCGTAAGGACGTTTTCGCCTTCTTTAATGGTTATCGGAACAGTCGCGCGAAGAGTTGGAGAAAATCTTGAGGATTTAAGGGAGGGGAGGGTTATGGGACAAGAGGGAGAGTTGTCAGTTGCCAGTGGTGAGTTGCCAGTGAAGGAAGCGGACAGGTATGTAACTGCGGGCGATCTGTAACTCCCTTTCTGCCCTTCCTTCACTGACAGCTGACAACTGGTAACTGACAACTTCCGTCTCTTCCCCTATATTCCGTTCCATGCCTTACAACTTCACGAGGATCGAGAAGAGGTGGCAGGAGCATTGGTTGGCGAACGGGACATTCCGCGCGCTGGAGCCGGATGAGGCCGGCGGGATGCCCAAGGCCTATGTGCTGGACATGTTCCCCTACCCCAGCGGGTCGGGGCTGCACGTGGGGCATCCCGAGGGATACACCGCAACCGACATCTTCTCCCGCTACCTCCGCGCGCGGGGGTTCAATGTGATGCACCCGATGGGGTGGGATGCGTTCGGACTGCCCGCCGAGCAGCATGCGGTTAAGAACAACGAGCACCCGAGCGTCATCACGCAGAAGAGCATTGAGAACTTCCGCCGGCAGATCCGGATGCTCGGGCTGAGCTATGACTGGGAACGGGAGATCAACACCACCGACCCGAAGTATTACAAGTGGACGCAGTGGATTTTCCTCCAACTGTTCAACAGTTACTTCGACCCGGCCCTGAAGAAGGCGATGCCGATCTCGTGGCTGCTTAACGAGCTGTTCAACGAGAATCGCGTGGTCGCGCCCGACGGCTCGATCCGGCTGAACCCGGCGCCCGAGGGGATGGAAGAGATTTCCGGGGGCGTCCGCACGGAGCGGCTGTGGCGCGAGCTCACGCCCGACGAGCAGGCTGACGTCATTGACGGCGTGCGCCTCGCGTACATCGACGAAGTGCCGGTGAACTGGTGCCCGGGCCTGGGCACTGTGCTGGCGAACGAGGAAGTGATCGACGGGAAAAGCGAGCGGGAAGGTTACCCCGTCGAGCGCCGGCCGATGCGGCAATGGATGCTGCGCATCACCTCCTACGCCGACCGTCTGCTCGACGATCTGAATCTGCTGGAATGGCCCGAATCGCTCAAGGAGATGCAGCGGAACTGGATCGGCCGGAGCGTGGGGGCGGAGATCGATTTTGATGTGGTGCCGCCCGGAGAAGGCAGCGCCCCCCCGCCGGGCGAGGGGGAATTGGCGTTCACGGTATTCACGACGCGCCCGGACACGTTGTACGGGGCAACGTACGTGGTGCTGGCGCCCGACCACCCGCTGGTGGAGCGGATCACTTCGCCGGAACAGCAAAAGGCGGTCGAGACGTACCGCGCGCAGGTTTCCGCCCGCAGCGACCGCGACCGGATGGAGAACAAGGAAAAGACCGGCGTGTTTACCGGTGCGTATGCCGTCCACCCGCTGACGGGCGGGCGCATCCCCATCTACATCGCCGACTACGTGCTGATGGGCTACGGCACCGGCGCGATCATGGCGGTGCCGGCGCATGACGAGCGCGATTTTGAGTTCGCCAGAAAGTTCGGTTTGCCGATCGTCGAGGTTGTCGTTCCGGCGACAAGGCGGGAAATCGCGGCCGACACCAGTGAGGGCGATAAGCCGGTCGAGGTTTACGTCGAGCGCAGCGTGTTGGCCGGCGCGCTTCCCGCGGCGTTTACCGGCGAGGGGCTAGCGGTCAACTCGCCTTTGATCGACGGCCTGCCGACGGCAGAGGCGAAGGAAAAGATCATCGACACCCTGGAAGACCAGGGCGTCGGCCGGCGGGCGATCACCTACAAGCTGCGCGACTGGCTGTTCAGCCGGCAGCGCTACTGGGGCGAACCGTTCCCGATCCTGCTGGACCAGCAAGGCCGCCCGCATGCGCTGCCCGAATCGGCACTGCCTGTCACATTGCCCGAGTTGACTGATTTCAAGCCCACGGGCACTCCAGAGCCGCCTTTGGCAAAGGCAAAGGATTGGGTCGAGGTGAAGATCGACGGGCGGACTTATACGCGCGAGACCAACACGATGCCGCAGTGGGCGGGGTCGTGCTGGTATTACCTGCGCTATCTCGACCCGCACAACGATCAGCGGTTCGTCGATCCGGAGAAGGAAAAATATTGGATGCCGGTGGACCTGTACGTAGGCGGCGTGGAGCACGCGGTGCTGCACCTGCTCTACTCCCGGTTCTGGCACAAGGTGCTGTTCGACCTGGGGCACGTTTCCGGTCCGGAGCCGTTCCGTCGGCTGGTGAACCAGGGGTTGATCCTGGGCGAGATGGAATTCCACGCTTTCGTCAACACGGCGGGGCAATTCGTCAGCGTCACCGACGTGCGCGACATGGACGAAGAGGCGACCGGGTCGGGGCCGCAGCTCATTGGCTACGACAAGCGGACGGGCGAAAAACTGATCGGCCGACGCGTTACCGAAGCCGAGGTGGAAAAGGCCGGCGACGGGTATCGGTTGCGCACTCATCCCGAAATCCGCGTGGACGCGCGGAGTTACAAGATGAGCAAGGCTCGGGGGAACGTGGTGAGCCCCGACACGATCGTGAAGGACTATGGCGCGGACACGTTCCGGCTGTATGAGATGTACATGGGCCCGCTGGAGGCGCAGAAGCCGTGGAATACGCGCGACATCGTCGGGATGTCGCGTTTCCTGAACAAGGTCTGGCGGAACTTTACGGGAGATCCGGAGGACGATGCTTCCCCGCCGAAAGTGATCGTCGCGCACGCAGCGAATCCGGGCGATCTGGATCGGCAGATGCACCGGACGATCAAGAAGGTTGGAGAGGACATTGAAGGGCTGCGTTTCAACACGGCCATCGCCGAGCTGATCAACCTGAACAATTCGATCACCGGCCTGAGCCCGTTGCCGGGTGAGCTGGCGGAGAATTTTGTGCTGATGCTCGCGCCGTTCGCGCCGCATCTGGCCGAAGAGTTGTGGTCCGGCCTGGGACACAGCAAGTCGCTGGCCCGCCGGCCCTGGCCGACGTACGACCCGGCGAAGCTGGAGGAATCGACGCTGGAGCTGCCGGT
>JAQGHH010000223.1 GCA_028288945.1 Phycisphaerales bacterium | reverse complement strand
GCCGACGGGGGCGTGACCGCGACGCTCGAACTGGGCTGGACCGCCGCCACGCTCGTGCTGCTCTACCGCGGCAACGTGGTCTACGAGCGCAAAGTGGCCGATGCCGGCTTCGACCACCTCCATGCGGAACTTTGCAAGAAGCTCCATGTCGAGACCGACGTGGCCGATTATCTATTGGCGGAAGCGGGCCTGGGCGGCACGCCCGACGATCCCAACGCGGCCCCGCCGGACGCGCGGGCGCTGATCACGGCGCACCTGGAATCCCTGGCGGCGGACGTGTCGGCGTCGCTGTCCTACGCCGCCCACCAGTACGACGACGCCGGCATCGCAAGCCTCCTGCTCTGCGGCGCGGGCGCGGCCGTCCCGGGGGTCGACCGGCACCTGGCCGGCCTGCTCCGCATCGCCGCCCGAAAAGTGGGCCCGGCAGACATCGCCCCCTGCCCGCCGGGCCGGTCCGACGCCTGCACCTCCCCCGCGTCACTGGTCGCGATGGGGCTGGCGATGTTTGAAGAACAATGAGAAGCATCAACCTCATCCCCGCCCCTCGTCGCGACGCGAAGCGTCGGCGGGGGCACCTGCGCTGGTGTGCGGCGGGGTGCGGCGGGTTTTCGGGGGCGGTGCTCATGGCCGCGATCGCCTGCCGCGTGCTCTGGGGCGGGGGCGAGCCGGGGCTTGATCGGCAATTGACGATCGCACAGGAAGAAGTCCGCCGGGCCGACGCGGCGTTCACCGAGGCCCGCAACGAGCTGGCCTCGGTCAACGCCGCCAACGCCGCCGACCGGCAGATCGCCGGCCAGCCCGACTGGAGCCTTCTGCTCGCCCTCGTGGCCGACCGGGCGGGAAACGAAGTCGTGCTGCGCTCCCTCTCCGTCGCCCCACGTCCTGTGGAAATCATCGCCGCCAAGCCCGCGCCGGCGACGGGTAAACCCGCGCCACCGCCGCCCGCGCCATCCCGCGGCCTCATGCTGACGGCCAGCGGCCTGGGCAAGTCACAGCCCGCGGTGACGCAGTTTGCATTGCGATTGGAGAAAACAGGACTGTTCTCCCGCGTCCGCCTGATCGACACCAGCCGCGAAAACTTCCTCGCCGACGAGGCCACGGCATTCCACCTGGAATGCTCGCTCGACGAGCCCGCGGCCACGAAAGTCGTCGCCACCACGGGGGACCGATGAAAAGCACAATTGTTAAGACCTGGCAGGTCTACGCCGCCGGCATCGCGGCGTGCACCGCGCTGGCCGCCGGCACGTGGTTCACGCTGGTCGGCCCCACCCTCGCGCAACTCCAAAAGGACGACGCGGTCCACCTGGAGCTCGCCGACCGCCATCAAAAGGCCGCCGACTTGAATGCTTCGCTGGTTTCAACCCGCCGGCAGCTTGCGACCGCGAAGGAAACCCTCGCCCACTCCACGCTCAAGCTCCAGCCCGCCTCCGACCTCAACGCGCGGCTGGCCCGGCTCACCGACCTCGCCACCTCCTGCGGGCTGACCATCGACGAGATGCGCCCCGGCACCCTCGCCGAACTGTCCAAATTCCAAACCCTCCCCGTCCACATGGCCGGCACCGGCACCTACCCCGCCTGCGCCAAGTTCCTCCACACCCTCCGCCAGTCCTATCCCGATACCGGAATCGAAGCCCTGGAAGCCACGAACCAAAACCCGACGCCGCAAGGGTCTGTGGCGACGTTCCGGTTTGATTTGGTCTGGTATACGAAGAAATGACGCGGCGGGGAGGACGCGGGGACCGGAAAAGACGAGCGCAAAGTACAAATTGAAAACTGCAAATTGACGACGGACGCACTCCGACCGCTTCCCAATCTGAAATCTCAAATTTGATATTTTCCTGTCCCTCTGTCCACACGTTCCCTTACGGCTGCAATGCGGGCCCGGCATCCGGAGCCGCGGGCTGTGTGGTGGGAGCGGCCGGTTGGCTCTGGGCCGCGGGCTGGCTCTGCGTCGTGGGCGGCGTTTCCGGCGCTTCTCTTGTCGCAGGAGTGGGGTTCATCGCCGGAAGCGTGGCGGGGGCGCCTTCGGGGAAAGAGGGGGTGGCGTAGACGAACGGGTTCTGGGGGATGCCGCGGGTGTCATCGTCCATCCACGTCACGTTGCGCCAGCTCCTCGGGTTGCCGGTGAGGGGGAACGGGTGGGCGATGGACCAATCGGCCGTCGAGACTCGATAGTCGCTGTCGCCCAGGAACGCCAGGCACGAATTAATACTCCGGCGACGGACATAGTGGTACCCGTCGTCGTCACCCACGTACATAAACTGATCCGAAAAATGCCGGTCGCCCGCCTTCAGCACCTTCGTGGCAAGCTGCTCGCGCGAAATCGTCTGCGCACACCCCGAACCGAAAACGAGCACCGCCGCGACGGACACAAATAGGGCCGTGGAGATTTGAAATCGCATCGCCGGAATCTACACTGCGCACGCCGCGGAGGCTAGGGGATAAGTTAAAGGGTTCGAGGGGTTCGAGGGGTTCAAGGGTTCAAGGGTTCAAGAGTCAGGGGGATGAGGGTGCGACTGTTGCTTGTCCGCCCAATTTTCACTTTGCAATTTTCAGTTTGCAATTTGAAATGAAGGTGCCGTGGGGCGGGATCCGAATTGCTAATCGCGAAATGAAAATTGAAGACGCCACCCGCCATCCATGTCCGTGCATCTTCGAACCCTTGAGCCCTTAAGCCCTTGAACCTTTGAACCCTCCCTCCCTACCGAGGATTCACCAGCGCCGGGTCTTTCATCTTGACGTCCCACGTCTGCGTGTTCCACCAGACCTGCGTGCCGGAGAAAGTCTTGCCCGTACTTGCGTCCTGGAAAACGGCGGGCCGGTCCTTAGTGCCGCCGGCGGCGATCCAGTGGGTCGCGGGATCGAAATCGATCCTCGTCGCGTTGAGCTGCGAACCGCCGCGGGTGATGACGATGCGACCCTCGGCGGTGATCTTCTTGAGCTGCAGCGCCGCGGGCTGCACCACCGCCGGTGCTGGAGCCGCGGCCACGCCCGGTGCTGGCGCGGGGGCGACGGGCTTTGCCTTCGGCGCGGCCGGCGGCTCAAACCAGGCCGTCACCTTGTCCGCGTTCATGACAACAGGGTCTTCCTTGCCTTCCGGATTCTGGTGCTTGATCAGCACGTCGCCGGTCATCACCGCGCTGTGCTCAAGCTCGCTGTAGAGAAGCTGCTTCGACCATTGAAACGCGGTATCGCCCCGGCCGGTGTCCATTTCTGCGCCGTTGGCATTCTTGTTGGCGACCGGCGCTGGAGCGGGCGTACCGGGCGCGGCTCTGCCTGGCGCCAGATTACCGACCGCTGGCTTGACCGGCGCGGGGACATTCGGGGGCCGGTGGTCCTCGACCAGCATTTGCCCCGCCGCCGGTATGAGAACGGTGCGGCCGGGTTTCCCGTTGGCGTCGAACAGGCTGTAGATGATCGTCGGCCCGTGCAGGTGGAACAACCGAAGGATTTTCCCGGTGTTGTCCGACAGAGTCGAGGTGACCGTCGCATGGCCGTCGAGCGTGACGGTCTTCATCTCCTTGTCCTTCATCAAGTCCATCTGCATCGAGTCGGCCATTGTGCCCGCCCTGGCCGGACGAGTGGCCGGGTGCGTCGCGGCTTGCGCCGTGTCAATCACGGCTGGCTTGTTTGCCGCCCGCACCGCCACGACGGGCTGCGTCGCCGGGCGGGTCGCGGGAGCGGGCTTGGAGCGAAGGTCGATATGAATCGTGTCGCCGGTCGCATGGTTCAACGCGCCGTCGGAATCCTTGATGTCGGCTTGCACTTCGCCGACGACGTCGATGCGATTGGCCCCGCCGTCCATGTCGGCGTGGTCGGTCCAGACCACGTCCATCGGCTCAGGGCTCTTGCCGCCCTCCTGTTCGCGGAGGAAATGCATCAACCCGGGGCCGACGACGTGGGCGACCTGCCGTTTGGGCTCTGCGGTGATCAGCGGCCCGGCGATCATATTCTTCTTCGCGTCGACCACGCGGGCCTTGCCCGTGGCACTGCTGATGCGCACGTGCGGTTCGCCGTTTTCAGTGGTGACGTTCAACTCGTCGCCAGTGACGACGGCGCCTTCCTTGCCCGTGACCTGCACGTGGTCCCGGGCCGTCATCGTCTCCAATTCCCCCGCGGCCAGCGCCGATCCGCCGGCCGGCTGCGTAGCCGGACGGGTGGCCGCCTTGGCGGGCTGATCGAGCCTCGCAACCGCCACATGATGACCGGCGTCCGCGCCATCACCTTTTGCGGCCACCTTGCCACCTTCGGGCTTCGCGTCCACGGGCTTGGCCGGGCGGAGCGTCAGCGCGACGCTTCCCGCCCGGAGGTCTTGTTCGCCGTCATAGGCGTGGACGCCGCCATTGGCGTCCACGGTGCGGGCGAAGAGCTTGCCGTCGTCGGCGTGCGCGGTGCGAAGTTCAAGCGCATCACAATCGATCGTCTGCTTCTTCCCCGCGGCGTCCGTGAGCTGGCAATGCACGCTGTCCGTGGCCAGCACCCGCCGTAATTCCGCCTGCGGGCCGCGCTTCTCGCCAGCCGGCCGCGTGGCGGGACGCGCCGCCCCACCGTGTTCCTTCACAACATCATCCGGCACGACCGCCACCGCCCGCTCGCGAGCGCCAGCATCCGCCTTCGCCTCAACCTCCGCCGCCGCCTTGTTCGCCCCGGCGGGCCGGGTAGCCGGCCCTTTCGGCTGAGGCTCAAAAAACAGCGACAGTGCCTGGCTCTTGAGTGCCAACTGCGGGTGAAGCACGTCCACGTCGCCCGCCAGGTCCATGTGCTCGATGGCCATTTCTTCCGGCCCGCCCTTGCCGGCGAAATAGAGCTTGGCGCCGCGCGTCCATTTGGCGTCCATCACGCCCTTGTCCGGAGCCGCGGCATCCACGGGCACCGTCGCGTGCCCCCGGCCCGAAAGCGTGGCCGACTTGCCCGCCACGTAATCCAGCATGGCGGTCGTCACCGTCGAAAGCGGGTCCTTCTTCCCGTTCACCAGCTTCCCGAGCATCACGTCCGGGAACAATTCCGACCCGCGCAGCGTCGCGCTCCCGTCCGCGGTGTGATAGACCAGCGAAGCGCACAGCACGTCGTTCCCCTCCTGCTGCCCCTCGGGCGTCCGGCGGATCGTCACGGGCCGGCCCGTCAGCTCGACCACCGCATCCCCCGGCGAAAGCTTCGGCCCCCGTCCCGCCTTCGCCGGCAGCATCGTCAGCTTGCCCGTCCACCGAATCACGAGCGGAGACGACGCACGCTGCGTGGTCGGCTGCGTCGCGGCCGGCCGCATCGCAGGATCGGCAGAGGGGGCGTCCGAATTCCCCGCCTGCGGCTGCGTCGCGACGACCGTCGCGTGAGAAATTTCCGGACCGGCGGGCGCGGCCGCCGGATCACTGCGGCCCCCCGCAGGTGCGGCTGCCGCCGCGGTGGTCGGGCCGGCCGATCCCTGCTGCTTCGAAAGAAAATCCACGTCCATCCGGTCCGCGGTGACGTGGATTTCCTCCCCCTGCGTGACGAGCACGTTTTCAAAAAACGTCGCCTGATACGGCACCGGCGGCGAAGCCGGCCGCTCCTTCGCAGGCTGCCCCTTGCCCGGGCGCGTCACGGGGCGCGGAGCGGCATTGAGGGCTCCGGCCGCGGCGGATTTGGCGTTCGCCGCCAGCATCGCGGGGAGTGGGCCGGCCAGCGCATTAGGCTGCCCGGCGGGTTGTGTCGCGGGCGTCGCCCGGCCGCCGAACGCGCCGGAAAAGCCCGCGGAGTCGTACACGGTCAACTGTTCCCCGTGCGCGATCTCCAGTAATTCCAGCCGGCCGTCTTTGGCGTTCCAGCGCAGCCGCAGACCGCGTCCATCAAAGTCATATCGCTTATGGTCCGGGTTCGTGCGCATCCGCACCGGCACCTGGTCCGGCGGCACCGTCTTTCCCGCCGCGTCCACGAAGCTCTCGGTCGTGATCAAAAGCGTTTCGTTGTCGAACTGGATGTTGTCGGTGACGAGGGTTTCGTCAGGCGTCTCCGGCTTGGAATCCG
>JAQGHH010000216.1 GCA_028288945.1 Phycisphaerales bacterium | reverse complement strand
GTGTACGACCGCTTCCGTGACCGGGGGTTCTTTATTGTTCGCAAGGGCCCGAGCTTGATCGCCTTATCGGCGATTTGCACGCACCGCAGGTGCAAGCTGAGTGCGGAGCCGGATCGGTCCTTCTACTGCAAATGCCATGGATCGACCTTCGACCCGAGCGGCAAGGTGACCGAAGGTCCCGCCACGCGCGACCTTCCCCCGCTGCCGACGTCGGTGGACGAGCGCGGGCACTTGATCGTGCATGCGGTCGCGGGTTGAACCGAACATGGGCGCCCCGCCTCTCCCCTGCGCCGCCAACACGGGTTGAAGAACCCTGCCACGCGAGACCAACACTTTTTTCTTTGATCGTTCCTGAGACTGTGAACGTAGGATATCCTACCAACGCGGTCAGCATCGATTTGGAACAAAACCAGGGGGCTAGTGGGGTTGGAGCGTTTGTGCGGTCCGGCCCGAGCAATTCGTCGTGCCATGGCTTATCAACCTATCGAAGACTACGGCCTCATCGGAAACATGCACACCGCCGCCCTGGTCGGGCGCAACGGGTCGATCGACTGGATGTGCCTGCCCCACTTCGATTCGCCCAGTGTCTTTGGCGCGATTCTCGATGAGCACAAGGGGGGATACTTCAGGATCGCGCCGGTCACGGAGAAATGCACCCGCCGACAGATGTACTTTCCGGAGACCAACGTCCTCATCACGCGTTTCCTGCTGGGCGATGGCGTCGTGGAAGTCATCGACTACATGCCGGTGGGCGTGAAGCTCGGCGAGCCGGGGTTTAGACAGCTCGTGCGGCGAGTCGAGGCGATCCGCGGGTCGGTCCCCGTCCGGATGGAATGCTTCCCCGCGTTCAATTACGCCCGCGACATGCACAAGGCCGGCCTCACCGAACGCGGCGCGGTCTTCCATTCCGATACGCTCGACCTCGAACTGACGTCCACCACGCCGCTCGAAATCCAGCACGACCGTGGCGGGGTGACGGCGATGCTCGAACTGCGGCAGGGGGAGGCGGCGGTCTTCGTCCTTCGGCCGCTCGACCCCAAGCACCGTGGCGCCTACGTGACCAGCGACGAATCCGAACGCCGCCTCTTCCAGAATACGGTTAACTACTGGCACCGCTGGATCAGCAAGTGCACTTACGCCGGCCGATGGCGGGAGATGGTCTACCGCTCGGCGCTGACGCTGAAGCTTCTCACGTTCGAGCCGACGGGAGCGCTGGTCGCCGCCCCCACGTGCAGCCTGCCCGAGGCGATCGGCGGCCCGCGCAACTGGGACTACCGCTACACCTGGCTCCGCGACGCAGCGTTCTCACTGTACGGCCTGCTGCGCGTCGGATTCACCGAGGAGGCCGGGGCGTTCATGCACTGGATCGAGCAGCGCTGCCACGAGCGCGAGCCGGACGGCGGCCTGCAGATCATGTACGGAATCCGCGGCGAGCACTCGCTCAGCGAAGAAATCCTGCCGCACCTCGAAGGCTACAAGGGCTCCCGGCCCGTCCGCATCGGCAACGCCGCCTACGCCACGCTCCAGCTCGACATCTACGGCGAGCTGATGGACAGCGTCTACCTCTTCAACAAGTACGGCGAGCCGATCTCCTGGGAATTCTGGGTCGAGCTGCGCGCCCTCGTCAATTGGGTCTGCGACAACTGGCAGCGCAGGGACGACGGGATCTGGGAGAGCCGCGGCGGCGCACAGGACTTCGTCTACTCCAAGCTCATGTGCTGGGTGGCCATCGACCGCGGGCTGCGCCTGGCCCAAAAGCGCTCGTTCCCCTGCGACTGGGGCAAGTGGATCCGCTGCCGCGACGAAATCTACCTGGACGTGATGGAGAAAGGTTGGTCGAGGACGCGGCAAGCCTTCGTGCAGCACTACGGCAGCCAGGCCCTGGACGCGTCGAACCTCATCATGCCGCTGGTCTTCTTCATGGCCCCCAACGACCCGCGCATGCTCAAAATGCTCGACGCGATCAGCAAAGACCCGATCGAGGGCGGCCTGCTCTCCAACAGCCTCGTCTACCGCTACAACCTTCGCGAATTCTCCGACGGCCTTGCCGGGGACGAGGGGACGTTCAACATGTGCACGTTCTGGCTGGTGGAAGCGTTGACCCGCGCCGGCCGCACCGACCCCGCCCGCCTGAACCAGGCCCGCCTGATCTTCGAGAAGATGCTGGGTTACGCCAACCACGTGGGCCTGTATGCCGAGGAGACCGGCTCCCACGGCGAAGCCTTGGGCAATTTCCCGCAAGCCCTTACGCACCTGTCGCTCATCAGCGCGGCGTACAATCTGGACCGGACGCTGGGGACCAGGAAGTGGTGACCGCCCGGGGATTGACGTTAACTTGCCGGAAGCCCGAGGCCGGCGAAGTAGGTTCGGGTGTGCCGAACATCCCCGCATTTAGCGGAGAAGTGTTCGGCAGAGCCGCACCTACATGATCTTGCCGGCTTACGCGTCTTCGGTAATCGTCTCGCGGACGACTTCCTCGATCGTCGTCACGCCGTCGTAGATGGCGAGCAGGCCGCTTTGGCGCAGGGTGCGCATGCCGCGTTTCTTGGCCTCGACGCGGAGGATCTGCGTGCTGGCGTGTTGGATGATTTGGTCGCGCATCTCGTCGTCCAGCAGCATGATTTCATAGATGCCCTGCCGGCCTTTATAGCCGGTATTATTACAGATTTCGCAGCCTTTGCCGTACCAGAAGACGCGGCCTTCCACGTCATCGGGCCGCAGCTCCAGTTCCATGAGCTGCTCTTCGCTGGGGGTGTACTCGGTCTTGCATTTGGAGCAAATCCGGCGGACCAGTCGCTGGGCGACGATGCCTTCCAGAGTCGCCGTCACGAGGAACGGCTCGAGGCCCAGATCCAGCAGACGGGCGATGGCGGACGGGGCGTCGTTGGTGTGAAGCGTGCTGAAGACCAAGTGGCCGGTCAATGACGCCTGCACCGCGATCTCGGCGGTTTCCTTATCGCGGATTTCGCCGATCAGCACCACATCCGGGTCCTGACGCAGCATCGCACGCAGGATTCGCGCGAACGTCAGCTCGATGTCCGGCTTGATCTGGCACTGGATGATCCCGTCGATGTCGTATTCGACCGGGTCTTCGGCGGTGATGAGCTTTGAGCTGGGGTCGTTCAGTTCACGCAGCGCGGAGTAAAGCGTGGTCGTCTTACCCGAGCCGGTGGGGCCGGTGACGATCACGATCCCGTTGGGCTTGTGAATGAGCTGGCGGATGGTGTTCAGGTCTTCATCGCGCATGCCCAGTTTGTCGAGGTCGAGGCTCACGTTGCTGCGGTCGAGCACGCGCATGACGACGCTCTCGCCGAACATCGTGGGCAACACGCTGACGCGAAGGTCGATCGGCTGGTTGTTGACGTTCAACTCGATGCGGCCGTCCTGAGGGATGCGGCGCTCGGCGATGTCGAGGTTCGCCATGACCTTCACGCGCGAGCTGATGGCCGCGGCGATGTGCGCGGGCGGCGGCATCATCTCGTACAACACGCCGTCGATGCGGTAGCGCATCTTGAACTCGTCCTCGAACGGCTCGAAATGCACGTCCGAGGCCTTGTCGCGAATAGCCTGCAGCAGCACGAGGTTGATGAGCTTCTTCACCGGCGCGAGGTCGGCCATTTCGCTGGCGGTGGCGATGTCGATCGATTCGCCGCGACCCTTCAGGTCCTTGAGCGTCTCGTCGTTGTTGAGTTCATCAAGAATGCCCGCGAGGTTGTCGGCGGCGGTTTGATAGGTCTTGGCGATGAGCTTGTCGAGGACTTCCGGGTCGGCCAGCACCGCGGTGACGGTGTAGCCGAACTGCTGGCGGAGATCGTCGAGGGCGCGGAAATTATCGTGGCTGGCCATCGCGACGGTCAGCTTCTTGGTCGCCGGGTCGAATTCGATCGGCAACACCTTCTGCGTAGTGGCGATCTGCGAGGGCACCGCCTTCACCATCTCCGGCGTGATGTTCCGCCCTTCCAAACTGACCAGCTCATACCCGCGCTGTGCGGCCAGGCCTGTGTTGAGGTCCGCTTCCTTGACGTAACCCAGGTCCATCAAGATACGACCGAGCGCACCGCCCTTGCGCTTTTGGAAGTCGAGCGCTTCGACAACTTGCTCGCGCGTGACCTTGC
>JAQGHH010000176.1 GCA_028288945.1 Phycisphaerales bacterium | reverse complement strand
TCCGCCTCGAGCTGATTGAGCGCGAAAATGAGCGTCTCGGGAACGAACACTCCGCCGTAAGGCCCGAAATGTCCGGAAGCATCAGGAAGCGAAGTCGATTGCGATGCGGCGGCGGTAGTCATAGCGGGTTTATCGTAGGGATCGGTGAAAGGATCATCAACGTAACGTGGCACGGGTTTTCAACCCGTGCGAAGTGCGCGAAGCGAATGGGCCTCATCATTCCAACGCATTGTGCACGGGTTGAAAACCCGTGCCACAAAATGCCCCCGCCCCATACCCGAGGGGCATATCACACCCGCGCCGGCTGCGCCAAAGGATTCCCGGTTTCCGCCCGGCCCTGCGCATTCCTCCCGAACACGTACCACAACACCGCGCCGCCGACTACCAGTCCGAAACTCACCACCATGCTGTAACTCTGCGGCGGAAGAAACGACAACGGCAGCAGCTTCCCCGGGTTCATCGGGTCATGGCCGCCAATCACCGCCGGCTCAACCCGAAGCATTTCCAGCAGATACCGGAACACGCCTTCGACCATCATCATCCCCGCAAACACTCTCCCCGGCACGTGCGGCAGCGCGAACGCCGCCACCAGAAACACGGCCAGCAGGAACGCCGTCACCGCGCTGTAAATCTCCGCCGGGTGAACCGGGTTCGCCTTCTGCCCCGCGGCCGCCGCTTCCAGACCTTCGTTTTTCACCTGCTCGTTGTTCTTCAGACTGCCGGGGCCGCGAAACGTCTCGAAGTCTTCGGCCTTGAGTGCCGACACGTCCAACTCCCGAAGGCCTTTCACGTCCATGTAATCAGCCAGCGGAGTGCCATCGCGGATTAGCGCCCGCGGCACCGGCTGCTTGAGCACCTTCTGATTGAACTCCGTGACATACGCGTCGCTGCCATACGGAAACTGCACCGCGAACGACGCCTGGCATTCCGCCCCGTAGCAGCAGCCGTTCAGATAACACCCGATCCGCCCGAACCCCAACCCCACCATCAGGCACGGCGCGATGATATCCATCCCCAGCGGCAGCGGCACCTTCTTCCCGATCGCATAAAGCACGAGCGTGGGAAATGCCAGCAGAAACCCGCCGTAATAGGTGAGCCCGCCTTCGCGGATGTTGATGGCGTTGTAGAAGTTCTGCCAGGCGGTGTTGTGGGCATCCGTGTACTGGGGAAGGTTCTCCAGCACGTGGGAGAGGCGCGCGCCGAGGATGCCGCTGACGAGCGCGAGGATTGCCGCGTTGGCGAAGATCTCCGGATCAAGCCTGGAATGGCGGGCGAGGAACTGGGCCAGGTACATGGCCGCGATGAAACCGATCACGAGCATGACGCCGTAACCGTAGATGGGAATGTGGGTGAACGGGATCGTAAAAAGCGTTTGGTGCATGGTGGTCCCTCATTCTACGTTCCCATGCGTCGGACGTTCCGCCCGCGTGGCGTGGACCAGCGTCTCCGCGGGCCTG
Organism: Phycisphaerales bacterium; assembly: GCA_028288945.1. Classification (GTDB taxonomy): domain Bacteria; phylum Planctomycetota; class Phycisphaerae; order Tepidisphaerales; family Tepidisphaeraceae; genus RYN-428. The sequence goes on along the minus strand of JAQGHH010000176.1, from coordinate 3,202 downwards.
TTTTTCGCGTCTGCGATCACCACGCGCGAACGATGCGTGGCGGCCTCATCCGCCGTCGCGAGCACGAAACTCATGATGATCACCCGGTTGCCAACCTTGGAAAGCCTCGCCGCGGCACCGTTAATGCCGATGACCCCGCTCCCCGCCTCGCCAACAATGACATAGGTCTCAAAGCGGTTCCCGTTTTCGCAATCCGCGACGGTGACGGCTTCATTGGGCAAGAGCCCGCTGGCCGCCAGCAGATCGGCATCGATGGTGATGCTGCCGTGGTAATTCACGTCCGTCTGGGTGACGGTCGCGTTGTGGATCTTCGCTCGAAGCAATTTAATCAGCATGGACTGGCCGATTGTAGGGGCGAAGGGCGTGTTCGCCCAGTCCCCCGTGGGGGCGAGCCTCACCAGGAAAGGAGCACATCATGCCCACCAAGCCGGAGACCGCCGACGAATACGTCGCCAGCCTCCCGCCCGATCGGCGGACCGCCATCCAGGCCGTCCGCGAAGTGGTCCTCAAAAACCTCGACAAGGGCTACGCCGAGGGAATCCAATACGGCATGATCGGCTACTACGTCCCCCACAGTCTCTACCCGCCCGGCTACCACTGCGACCCAAAACTGCCGCTCAACATGAGCGGCCTCGCCTCACAAAAGAACCACATGGCCCTCTACCTCATGTGCGTCTACGGCAATTCAAAGCTCGAGACCTGGCTCAAAAAAGAATGGGCCAAAACCGGCAAGAAACTGGACATGGGCAAGGCCTGCATCCGCTTCAAAAAGCTCGAAGACCTGCCGCTGGAGTTGATCGGGCGACTGATCGCCCGCGTCACCGTGAAGGACTTTGTTGCGGGGTATGAGGCGGCTTTGGCCGGCCGACGGGGTAAAAAAACGTGACCCCGAGAAACCTCAAGTTATCCAAGGCGATAACCTTATAGGCAGCCCAGGTCGCGAACGCGCAGAAGGCAATCAACCCCACCCAACTGCCGATTGACCTCGGACTTTTCTTGAGCTCTCTCGCCTGACTCCAGATGATCCACATGGCAAGTAACGCAAAGAACGCAATCAGCGCCCAGCCAAACCCGTGGGCCCGAACCTGGCCGAGCGTTAGCCACGCCCCCCCGACCAAAATGACGCGAATGAAGAACCATGTGACTTGCTTCCATGAGGGCTTCGGTGCCGGGGCTTCCGCTTCCGGCACGGCTCCGATCGTTCCGCCGCATTCAGGACAGACGCCGCTCGTGTTACCGGTCAGGTTGTAGCCGCAGTGGGGACAATAGCCCGCCTGATGGCGCATCCGCGCGATCAACTCCCGTCGCTTCCGGAAGCCGGCCGGTACGCTGCCGCAGCCGACAAGGAAAAAAGCCAATCCCAAGACCAGCGCGTCTGGGCTCCGCACGTAAAAGGCCGCGACGGCCAGCATCACCAATCCGACCGGCACGAATATGCATCCGACCAAAATGGCGACGTCGGCTTTGTTGAGGATTTCCTGACGTTGAATTGGGGTCGGTTTCCAGTCCATGGCGCCACACCGGTTTGCCCGCCAAGCTCACGCCTTCAACTTCACAATCGCCTCCACCTCCACGCTCGCCCCCAGCGGCAGCGCCGCCATGCCGATGGCGCTGCGGGCGTGCCACCCGGCTTCTCCGAACACGTCGAGGAACAATTGCGACGCGCCGTTGATCACCAGATGTTGCTCCGTGAAATCGGGGTCGCTATTGACGAAACCAGTGATCTTGAGAATGCGCTCGACGCGTCCCAGCGAACCCAGCTCCTGCCGGAGCAGCCGCATGACGTTCGCGGCACAAAGCGCCGCCGCCTTCTGCGCCGCCTCCAGCGGCACCTGCGAAGGCACCTTCCCCTTGCTCGCCAGGTTCTTGTCCCCGTCAAACGGCACGCACCCGGAAACATAGGCGGTCGTCCCGTCAATCACCACCGGCTGATAAATCGCCCCCCGCGAAAGCGTTTTGGAAAGCGAGTAGCCGAGGGATTCGAGTTTTTCGTCAGGGGTCATGAATCTAATTCTCCGGGAAATGAACGCAGAGGCGCAGAGACGCGGAGGTAAAAATTGCGACAAAAGCCGAGCCGGCCATTCGCGATCATACGGCCATCCGCATTTGGTATCTCTCGCATTTCCTACCTCTGCGTCTCTGCGTCTCTGCGTTCATTTTGTTTGTCAGTAAGCCGGCAACGCATCACGGAAAAATCCCAGCCAGTTGCCGTGGAAGATCAGGTCGATGTCGGCTTCCGAATAGCCGCGCGAGCCGAGGATGCCGCCGAGCTTTTGCAGATCGGCGATCGTGTTCAAATCCCGCGGCGTCTGCTCGATCCCGAATCCCCCGTCCAGATCACTGCCGATCGCGGAATGCCGCGTGCTCCCCGCGATCTGGCACACGTGATCGATGTGATCCGCGACCGCGCTCAGCCCCACGACCTCCGGCTTTGTCTGCCCGCGCACCCAGTTCGGGTAGAGCATCCACGCGTCCAGCGCGACGCCGATCACGGCGTTGCGCTGGATCAATCGCTTGATCTGCTCATCGGCGAGCTGCCGATCGCCCGGCACCAGCGCCCGGCAGTTGTGATGGCTGGCCAGGACTTTTCCGCCGAAGTTGTCGAGCGCCTGCGCCATGCTCTCATCGCACAAATGCGTGGCGTCGAGGATCATCCCCACGCGCTCGAATTCGCGAAGCAGCGCAAAGCCCGCCGGGCTGATTGGCCCGGATACCGCGGTGCCGTAGGCGTAGTGCCCCCGCCCGTAATGAGCCGGCCCCACCGCGCGTAGCCCCAAGTCCCACCATTCCTGCACCTGATCCGGCGTGACGATCGGGTCGGCGCCTTCCATGCTAAGAATGATGCCCAGCGGAGCGGAGGAAGGGGAGGACGCGGGGACGCCGGGACGCGGGGACGCGGGGAGAGGAGAAGTCGGCGAAGCCGACGCGGGGACACGGGGATGCGGGGACGCGGGGAAGGACGGGAAAAGGGAATCCGGTGGCGATGGAGAGAGGCCCCCGCCCGCCTCCCTCTCCGCGTCCCCGCGTCCCCGCGTCCCCGCGTCTCTTTGCACGCCATCCCAATGCCCCTCCAATTCCCGCGCGGTCCGCAGAACGCGCACGTGACCCTGCTTCTCCATGATCCGGTAGTACGCGAGCTGGGCATGTGCCGCGGCATGGGCGTGGGACTGATTGGCCCAGTCCAGATCGCTACGCTTATAGG
>JAQGHH010000163.1 GCA_028288945.1 Phycisphaerales bacterium | reverse complement strand
GAGAGGGCGACGACTTCATCAACCAGCCCCACGGCGCCCCCAGCTTCGCCGGCATCGCTCCCCAGGGCTCGCTCGTCGTCGCCGGCGACAAGCTCCTCATCCCCAACGGCCGCGCCGTCCCCGCCTGCTTCGACCGCGCCACGGGGAAATTCCTCTACTTCAAAATCGAAAACCGCTCGGGGGGCGACCAGCTCGCCTGCGCCGGTGACTTGTTCTTCAACGACGGCATCGGCTTCAAGCTCGATTCCGGCAAGCCCCTCGCCTCCTCCCCCGCGGCCATCGCGCTGGGCGACCCGATCGCACTGGGCGTAACGCCCTCGGGCCTCATCGGCTTCGATCTCGACCTGCCGACGCCCGCGACCCTTCCCGCCTTCTCGAAGCTTCTCATCGGCCCCAAACAGAAGTTCAACCAGACCGCCGCAGTTTCCGCGCCGGACAGCGTTTGCGTGATCCGCGCCGGCCGCCGGGCCTATGTCGGGGGCAAGGGCTTCGTCTGCGCCTACCGCCTGCCCCTGCATGACGATCAGCACGAGGCGTGGTACGCGGTGGTGGAGGGGACGGTCGCGGAAATGGCCGCCGGGACGGACCGGCTTTTCGCCGTGACCCGCGAAGGGCGCATCTATTGCTTCGGCGGCGGATCAGGGCTCGACGTTCCCTCGCTACAAAGCCTCAGCCGGAGCGAAGGCGATCCCTCCCCATCGCTAAGTGAGTACGCGAAATTCGTGCTCGCCAAAGCTCAAAAGAGCCGGGACCTCGACGGCTATTGCGTCGCCCTGGGCGCGGCCTCCGAACCTCTCGCCCGCGCCCTGGCCGCCGACGGCAGCCATCATGTAGTCCTGCTCGAGCCGGACGCACGGCACGCCCAGGACCTCCGCCAAAACCTTCAGCGCGACGGTCTCTATGGCGACCGCATCGCCGTCGTCGTCGGCGAGCCCAATGAGAAAACCCTCCCCCCGTACTTTGCCGGTCTGGCCGTCGCCGAGGATCCCGCGCCGCTGACCGCGGCCCCCGGCTGGGCCGACGCTCTCTTCCGGCTGCTCCATCCGTATCACGGCCGGGCGTATTTCCCACATGATCGGCTGGGCGCCGCCGCGACGGATGAATTGGTCGCCCGCTCCAGCGGGCATTTCCGCGTGGACGCCTCGGGCGACGTCGTCCGCCTCGCCCGTTTCGGCGGACTCCCCGGCGCGGGAAATTGGACCCACGAGCACGCGGACGCCGGCAACACCCGCGTCTCGAAAGACTCGCTCGTCAAAGCGCCGCTGGGCGTGCTCTGGTTCGGCGGATCGAGCAACGAGGGCATCCTCCCGCGCCACGGCCACGGCCCGCAGCCGCAGGTGATCGACGGCCGCGTGATCGTCGAGGGCGTGGACATGCTCCGCGCCCTCGACATCTACAGCGGCCGCGTGCTGTGGGAGTCGTCGCTGCCGGGCGTCGGGTCGTACTACAACATCACGACCCACCAGCCCGGCGCGAACGGCACCGGCACAAACTATGTTTCCACTCCGGACGGAATTTATGTTGCGGTCGGCCGGACCTGCACGCGGCTCAACCCCGCGACCGGTCGGGCACTGAGCGTCTTCCCGCTGCCGCCCGAGTTGATCGACGGCCCGGAGACGATGTGGGGATACTTAAATGTCTGGGGCAATTACCTGGTCGGCGGGTCGGCCGTCCCGAGCAACGCGCCTCCGCCGCGTGCGCCGCTCATCTCCGACGACCTGGGCGAGGACATGCGCCCCAACTCCGCCCCGCGCACGATCGCGACGAGCCCCCGCGCCTTCGGCAGCCGGGCGCTGTTCGTGATGGACCGCCACACCGGCCGCGTGCTTTGGTCGCACCGCGCCGCAAGCGACTTCCGCCACAACGCCGTCTGTATAGGAAACGGCCGCGTCTATGCCGTAGACCGCACGCCCGGCAAACTCCCCGACCCGGCGACCCGGCCAGCCGGCGCGGCCCCCAAGCCCGCCGACGCCTCAACCCTCGCACGTGCAAACGGCCGCCTCTGTGCCTTCGATCTGGAAACCGGCCGCGAAATATGGCGCGATTCCGTCGGGGTCTTCGGCACATGGCTCAGCTATTCCTCCGAGCACGACGTCCTCGTCGAATCCGGCCGCTCCAACCGCGATTCCCTGGGCGACGAAGCCCGCGGCATGCGCGCCTACCGCGGCAACGACGGCGCGGTCCTCTGGTTCGACCCCACCGCCTTCGGCCCCGCGATGATCCGGGACAGCGAAGTGCTCAAGGACCGCAGCGCCGCCGACCTGATCACCGGCAAGCCCGTCATGCAGCTCGACGCCCTCACCGGCATCGAGCGTGAATGGACCTGGACCCGCATGTACGGCTGCAACACGCCCGCCTGCGCCCAAAACATCATGACCTTCCGCTCCGGCGCGGCCGGCTTCTACGACCTCGCCCGCTCGGGTGGCACCGGCAACTTCGGCGGCTTCCGCTCCAGCTGCACCAACAACCTCATCGTCGCCGGCGGCCTGCTCGTCGCCCCTGACTACACCCGCACCTGCACGTGCAGCTACCAGATCCAAACGTCGCTGGCCCTCGTCCCCGACCCCGAAGCCGAGATGTGGACCTTCCTGGGCGCAAACGCCGAAATCAAAGGCCGCATCAAGCGCCTCGGCATAAACCTCGGCGCAGCCGGCGACCGCGTCTCTGACGAAGGCACCCTCTGGCTGGAATCCCCCAGCACCGGCGGCCAATCCCCCAAAATCGAAGTAAAGGTCCAGGGCGACCACGTAGAATACTTCCGCCGCCACGCCTCCGTCGTCACCGGAAAAATGCCCTGGGTCACGTCCTCCGGCGTCCGCAACGCCCGCAAAATAACCGTCTCCCTAAACGACCCCGGCGAATCCCAGCCCTACACCGTCCGCCTCTACTTCGCCCAACCCGCCGACGTCCCATCAAGCCCCATGGAAATCAAAATCCAGGGCCAGCAAGTCGAGCAAGATTTAGACGTATCAAAATCTGCCCGTGGCCCGGACCGCTCTCTCATCCGAGAATATCCCCACCTCTTCTGCGGGCCCGAGCTGACCATCGAGCTGGTCCCGACCGAGTCCAAAGGTGTTACGACACTTTCGGGTATTGAGCTGATTGACGAGGGCGCGACGGCTGGGCCCAATTAACCCCGCAAAATTGGAGAAGCACACTGTGTCCTCCCGGTGGTTTAGAGCCTTTTCTTGGGGTTTCTTGATCTCGCTGGTCTGTGGCGGCACCTGGGGTTGCCAGTCTATTGCTGCCCGGGAAGAAGAGCATGCCGCCACACGCGACGCCTCAAGAGCGAAGATTCAGGCAGTCGTAATCCGCATGTTGCCTCAAGAAGTGAACACGGCCGGGTTGGAGTACATCCGCTCGCATCCGCCGCGAATTACGGGGTACTACCACCTGGCCGGTAGCTATGAGCAGATCGGCTACTGTTGGGATCTTCCCAACGGGCAGCGGCTTTCGGTTAATTATGAAAGAGGAATTGACCGGGAACGGAGGATCAATGAGTCGGAACCGCGATTCTCGGGCTGTAATTCCTTGGGCGGCTTCAATCGTACTGTGCCTCGGGTTTTTCGTCGCCTGGCTTCGCAGCTATTGGGCGCATGATGCGGTGCCGTTCGCCTATCATGGCCAACGTTGGGAATTGGCCTCTGTGGAAGGTGCTTTGAGGGTCACCAATGCACCGCAGGGGGCTCTCGACGCCCGGGCGACCGATGCCAGGCTTGCCAAGGCTGAAAATCTGGTCGACCGTCTTGATTACGAATTACTTCCACGGTTCATTGGTTTGCACCGGCGGATTTCCCAGGATCCTCACAATGCGTCAAAGCATCTGGCGGAACTGCGGGATCTCGTGGCCGATGAGAAGACGACAATTGACCGGATCAAAGCCCTGGGCTATCAGCCGCGTCTGGCCCCACTCGATCTCTCAAGGTTTTCCGTTGACGATGCCCACGATTGGTCCATGATGCGTACGAGCGATCGCGAGGGCGGGGTGATGTTTGTCAGCGAACCACCCCCGATCTACACGCCGGCTGCCGGATTCTCCGTGCCGTACTCATACATTCTATTTTTCGCTTTGGTGGGGTTGCTTTGGAGGGAAGCCCTGGAATTGCGTAAACGTTCACGGGTCCGCCGCGGAATGTGCGCAGAGTGCAATTATGACCTGCGTGCCAGTTCCGAACGCTGTCCCGAATGCGGAGCCGTCAAAGACGGCTATAACCAACAAAGGGATGAACTTTAAAAGGGGGGAAACCCCGTTTCGAAGCTTCAGCGGATGTGCATGGCATTCCGCAATTCCGACCGAACCCTCATCAGAATCTGGCCGAGCATATTGCGGCCGCTTCCGTCGCCGCCGTCGCCCCAATAGTCGTCGTCCTCCGTATGTTCGACGAGTTTCGCGTCCGCGGTATTCAGGAGGATGGCCCGAAGGTCTTCGTGCTGCGTGAACTTCGCGCGGACGGCGTTGGTCATCACGGACACCTTGGCCGACTCCCAATCCCGCCGGAGCTTTTTCTTCCGATCACGGCCCATCCGGGCGGCGAGCATCGGGGAGTTGGCCTTGCGAATCGCTTCCCGGTGCGGCGGGTCGTTGAACTTTTGGGCTTGGAAATAATGCTCCGAGGTGGGCCAGAGTTTGCCGTCGAGGCGAATGGGATACGGGGCAAAATTCGAGAAACAACCGTATTCGTCCGCGACGCTGTAGAACCGGATCACATCGGCCATGCGTGCTTCCTCCGGCGTTTCGCGGAGCCAGTGGAGGCGAGATCGAAAATCACGCCGAGGACGATCAGGAACACCCACCCGCCGCTGATTTGATGGTCCGTGGCGTTTGCGGCCCACATGTAGGCGAGGGTTGTGTAGGGCAGGAACAGGAACCCGAGGAAGGGCCAGATACGGGTTTGGAAGGCGGTCTGAATGTAGGTGGTCAGGAGCCAGAAGAGGAAGAGCCCGAGGCGGGGAAAGCCGAACAGAATGATGACCACGAGACACGGCATGTCACGCTCCGAGTCGTCTTGCGAAACACATCAGACGGTCAGGATCATTGCCTCACCGCGGCTTTATTCTATCCCGGCCTGCGCCCCACGCGGCTAGCGAATCCGAATCGTGATTCTGTCGCATTTCCGTCCCGCCTGGCGGCGGCAGTTCTGGGCCGCAACGCAGAGAGATAGTAAAACAAGATTTCTCCCCAATGATTCTGTTATATGTCCGCTTGGAGCTGCTTCGACGCGGCAGCGCGGACGGTTCTTGGTCGCGCACCCCCTACCCGGCATGGACGTCGGTGGGTTGATCCGACGGATACGACGCGAGCGGATGATCCAGCC
>JAQGHH010000072.1 GCA_028288945.1 Phycisphaerales bacterium | reverse complement strand
TCAAGCCCACGGCTGCCGTGCCGCACAAGGGGGGCGAGCGGATCAAGCCAGGGTCGATCGAATACAACCTTCTGGCCGAGTGGATCGCCTCCGGCGCGCCCGGGCCGCGCGCGGATGACCCGCGGATCACGGGCATCGAGATCGTCCCGCCGGTCGTCACGCTCGCGCCGGGCGGGCAGCAGCAGCTCATCGTGCTGGCCCATTTCAGCGACGGCCGCGTGCAGGACGTGACGCGCTGGGCGAAGTACACCGCGGCGGATACATCCGTTGCGACGGTGGATGATACAGGCAAAGTAAAAGTGGCCGGACGCGGGGAAGCGCCGATCGTGGCGTGGTATCTCAGCCGCCTGACGACGGCGACGATTGCCGTGCCGCTGGGCGCGTGCGATCCCGCCCTCTTCGCCTCCGCCCCGCGGCGGAATTTCATCGACGACCTGGTGTTCCAAAAGCTCAAGAGCCTGAACCTCCCCCCCTCCCCGCGCAGCAGTGACGGCGAATTCCTCCGCCGGGCGTACCTCGACACGATCGGCGTGCTGCCCACGGCGGACGAGGCCCGTGCCTTCCTCGCCGACAACTCTCCCGACAAGCGCGACCGGCTCATCGAATCTCTGCTCAACCGGCCGGAATTCGTGGATTACTGGGCCTACCGCTGGTCGGATTTGCTCCTGGTCAGCAGCCGTTCACTGCGGCCGGCGGGCATGCGGGCCTATTACGCATGGGTGCGGCAGCAGGTCGCCGACAACACGCCGTGGGACCAGTTCGCCCGGCGCGTCGTCACGGCCACCGGCAGCACGCTCGAAAACGGCGCGGCCAATTTCTATCTGCTCCACGACGACCCGTCAAAGTCCGCGGAGACGGTGAGCGTCGCGTTCCTGGGCATGTCGGTGAACTGCGCCAAGTGCCACAACCACCCGCTTGAGAAGTGGACGAACAGCCAGTATTACGCGTTCGCCAACCTCTTCTCGCGCGTGCGGACGAAGAACGCACCGGGCGACGGCAACTTCGTCATCTTTGCCGCGGCGGAGGGGGAATTGATCCAGCCGCTGACGGGCAAGCCGCAACCCCCGGAGCCGCTGGACGGCAAGGCGATTGCGTTCGACGACCCGACCGACCGGCGCGTCCACGCCGCGGATTGGCTCGTGTCGCGCGACAATCCGTATTTCACCCGCGCCGTGGTCAACCGTGTCTGGGCGAATTACCTGGGCGTGGGATTGGTCGAATCAGTCGACGACATGCGCAAGACCAATCCGGCGAGCAACGAGGCCCTGATCGCGGCGCTCTCCACCTATCTCGCCGACCAAAAGTTCGACCTCAAGTCGCTCATGCGGCTGATTCTCCAGTCGGAAACTTACCAGCGCTCCAGCCAACCCGCCGGCGCGAACTCCGCCGACAAACGCTTTTACAGCCATTACTATACGAAGCGCCTGATGGCCGAAGTGGCCCTCGACGCCCTGAGCCAGGTGACGGCAGTCCCCACGCAATTCAAGGATTACCCGCTGGGCACGCGGGCCGTGCAGCTCCCTGACTCCAACGTCGATTCCTATTTCTTAAAGGCATTCGGCCGCCCGGACCGCACGATCACCTGCGCCTGCGAACGCACCGAACAGCCGAGCGTCGCCCAGACCCTCCACATCGCCAACGGCGACACGATCAACCCCAAGCTTCAGGCAAAGGGCAGCCGCGTCGAGCAATGGGCGGCGGCCAATACGCCCGATGAGAAGATCGTTGAGGAGTTGTACCTGTCCGCCCTGTCGCGTTACCCAACGGATGACGAAAAGAAACGCCTGCTGGCGGCGCTGGGCGAGCAGAAGGACCAGAATCGCCGCGAGGTGATCGAGGATTTGTATTGGGGCGTGCTCAGCAGCAATTCGTTTTTGTTTAATCATTGACCGCGAGCCTCCGGTCCCCTCTCCGTCGTACTCGGCGAAGAGGGTTAGGGTGAGGGACGGAAGAGAAGTTCAAGGGTTCAAGAGTTGAGGAGTTCAAGGGTTGATGCCTCCCTTGAACCTTTGAACTTTTAAACCCTTGAACTCTCCTCCCGGCCCCTCACCCCTGCCCTCTCCCCCGAGTACGAGGGAGAGGGAGTAGCGCTTCGGCATAACGAATCGGGAACATGTTCGGCGGAGCCGAACCTACATGGAATGCGAATGCGATCGTTTCTGTTTGCCATAATTTGCGTGATCGGGTGGACTGCGAACGTTACGACTGCCGCCGACGCCCCCACCTTCTCGCAGGTCCACGCCATCCTCGCCCAGCGGTGCATGAGCTGTCATGACGCGAAGGAGTCCGAGGGGGAGCTGGTCATGGAGTCCTATGAGTCGCTGATGAAGGGGGGCGAGAAGGGCGCGGACATCATCCCCGGCAAGGCGGAGGAGAGCAGGCTGGTCGCGGAGATCGAGCACCGCAATAAGCCTTTCATGCCGCCGCCCAAGAAGGCGGAGGCGGTTCCACCGGCTGAGATTGCAGTGATTCGCGCGTGGATCGATGCCGGGGCTCCGGGCCCGAAACCGGGGGAAGCGGTTGCAACGGCCGCGCCGGCCACGCAGCCTTTTGCGAGGATCGCCCCCAAGGGTACGCCACGTCGGCCGGTGCTTTCGCTGGCGTATGAGCCGAAGGCGAAAATCATCGCCGCGGCTCGGCCGGGGGGAGTGGAGATCTGGTCGGCGCAGCAGCAGGCGATCGTGCACCGGTTGGGCGGACTGGCGGGCGACGTGAACGCGGTCGTCTTCAGCGCGGACGGAACAAAGCTCGTCGCCGCCGGCGGCGAGCCGGGCGTCAAGGGGCGCGTGTGGGTTTGGAGCGTGGCGGATTGGACGCTCGTGCGCACGCTCGAAGGGCATAAGGACGCCGTCTATTCGCTGGCGATTTCCGCCGACGGAACATTGCTGGCCACCGGCAGCTACGACCAGAAGATTACGCTTTGGAAAATAGCGGACGGTACAGCCCTGCGGAATCTCGAAGGCCATAACGGCGCGGTCTTCGGCGTCGCGTTTCGCCCCGACGGCAAGGTGCTCGCCAGCGTCAGCGCCGACCGCACGCTCAAACTTTGGGACGTCGCCGGCGGAAAGCGCCTCGACACCCGTCCGGAATCGTCGAAGGAACTTTACGCCCTCGCCTTCAGCCCGGATGGCAAGCGCGTCGCCGCGGGGGGAGTGGATAATCGGATTCGCGTCTGGCAGGTCAGCGACGCCGCGACGGAAGGCTCCAACCCGCTGCTGGCGTCCCAATTCGCACACGAGGGGACGATCCTCCGCATCGCGTGGTCCGTGGATGGCAAGAACCTTCTTTCCAGTGCGGACGACAACACCGTGAAGCTGTTCGAAGCGGAAGGGTTGTCACAAAAGGCCGCCCTGCCGCCGCAGGCGGACTGGCCCTCGGCGCTCTCCTTTGCCCTCGACGACAAACAGGCCGCGGTCGGCCGCCTCGACGGGACGGTCGGTTTTTACGACACCTTAACCGGCAAAGAAATTCCGCCCCCAAAACCGGAACTCGCAAAGCTCTCCTTCCGCGGCGTCCAACGCGGCACGACGACCAAGCTCAAACTGAGCGGCAAGAATCTCGCCCGGGTGACCGAAGTGCAGGTCTCGGAGTCGCAGGTGAAAGCGAAGCTCGTCGGTGACGCCCAGGCCGAATCGGCGTCCGTGGAACTCACCATCGCCGCCGGCGCACCGCTCGCGCCTTGCGACCTGACCGTGTCCGGTCCCGGCGGCAAGAGCGGCGCGCTGAAGCTATTTGTGGACGATCTGCCGCAAGTCGAAGAGCAGGAGCCCAACCACACGCCCGCGCAGACGACACTCGCGCCACTCCCGGCGAGCATCTGGGGCGCGTTCGGGCGAAAAGGCGACGAGGATTTTTTTGCCTTCGATGCGAAGGCGGGGCAGGCCATCGTGTTCGACGTCGCCGCCAGGCGGTTGGGGTCGAAGGCCCAAGTACAACTCGCGCTGATCGGCCCGACCGGCAAAGTGCTGGCCACCGTCGGGGCGGCGGGCGATGACCCCGACCCGTTGCTGGCGTGGACGGCGCCCGCGGACGGACGGTACTTAGTCAAGGTCGCCGACCTCATGGGCGGAATGGGCGACGATGATTTTTATCGCCTGTCGATCGGCACGTTCCCCTACGTCACCGGCGTCTTCCCGCTCGCCATAGCGGCGAACACGGAATCGAAGGTCCAGCTTCTGGGCTTCAATCTCCATGCCGACGATCAGGTCTCTGTAAAAGCCGGCGGAGATGGAGAGGCCAGTGTGCCGGTGGACGCATCGCGCTATCGCAGTCGCAAGACGCACAAAGTGCTCGTGAGTGGTATTCCTGAATTGGTCGAGGTTGAGCCCAACGACTCGCCCGCACAGGCGATGAAGATTCCCGTGCCCGGCGCGGTGAGCGGCCGGATCGGGTCGGGAGCGGCGGAGGGGATGGGCGGGAAGTCCGACGCCGACGTTTACCGCTTCGAGGCGAAGGCCGGGCAAAATTATGTCATCGAGACGGTCGCGGCCCGCCGGGGCTCGCCAGTCGATACGCGCATCGAAGTGCTGCACACGGATGGCAAGCCTGTCGAGCGCGCCCGGCTCCGGGCGGTGCGCGATTCGCAGATCACCTTCCGCGGCTTCGACGCCGACGCGGGCGGCGGCCGGCTGGTCAACTGGGAGGAGATGCAGCTCAACCAGTACCTTTACATGCAAGGCGAGGTCGTGCGCCTCTTCCTCTCCCCGCGCGGGCCGGATTCGGAATTCAACTTCTTCCCCTCCCCCGCCGGCAAGAGGCGGTGCTACTTCGACACCACCGCCACCGCCCACGCGCTGGACGAGCGCGTCTACATCGTCGAGCCCCACAAGCCCGGCGAATCGCTCGTGCCCAACGGCCTGCCGGTCTTCCCCATCAACTACGAAAACGACGACGCCGCCGACCGCACGCTCGGACCGGATTCGCGCCTCATCTTCACCGCCCCCTTCGACGGCGAATTCCTCGTGCGCGTCACCGACACCCGCAATTTCGGGGGAGACTTTTACACCTACCGCCTGGTCGTCCGCCCGGCGAAGCCCGACTTTAACGTCACGGTCGAAGGGATCGACCCGGCGTTGCCTCCCGGGGCGGGCCGGA
>JAQGHH010000018.1 GCA_028288945.1 Phycisphaerales bacterium | reverse complement strand
ACCGCGCGACAACTTCGACCAGGTCGCTCTGCGCTTCCATCACCTCGTGAATGTTTTTGTAGGCGACGGGCGCTTCGTCGATCCCCGCCGACAGTAGCTGCACGCCGGCAGCTTCGAGCATCGGCTTGATGTGTGCCCAGCGGAATTTTTCCCGCGCCGCCGTGCGGCTCATCAATCGCCCCGCGCCGTGACTGGCGGACTCCAGGCTGCTGGCCAAACCTTTGCCGCGCACGACGTAACCGGGCGTCGCCATCGAGCCGGGGATGACGCCCAGCACGCCTTTTCCCGCGGGCGTCGCACCCTTGCGGTGCACGATCACCTCCCGGCCGCCGTGCGTTTCCTTCCACGCGAAATTGTGGTGGTTCTCCACCCCCGCGATCGGCTTGACCCCGATCGCCTTCGCCACCCGCTGGTGAATCAGCGCGTGGTTGGCCGCGGCATATTTGCCCATCAGATTCATCGCGGCCCAATATTCCTGCCCATCCTCGCTGTCCAAATCGAGCCACGCCAGCCGGCGCAGCTCATCGGGCAGTTCGGGGTGCTTGCTCATCGCCAGGCGCGAGTAAAAATCGGCCACCCCCGCCCCCGTCCCCCGGCTGCCGCTGTGGGAAAGCAGCGCCAGGTACTGCCCCGGCGCGATCCCAAGCTCGGGCTTATCCAGTGTGATAATTCCAAACTCAACGAAATGGTTGCCCGACCCGCTCGTTCCGAGTTGGCCGCGAGCTTTTCCGAAAAGCTTTTTCGTGACCGGCGTGACGGACCAATCCTCTTCGAGCACTTCGTGCTCCAGCGGCTTCTGGAATTCGACGCCCGTGCCAAATTTCGTCTGCTGCTGGAGCGTTTTGACGAGTTGATCATTAAGCCGTTTGAGGTCCTCGGCGGGAATGTCGTAGATCGACAGCCGCATCCGGCAGGCGATGTCCACGCCGACGGCGTACGGGATGACCGAATTCTCCGTCGCCAGCACCCCGCCGATCGGCAGTCCGTAGCCGACGTGGGCGTCGGGCATCAGCGCCCCCGCGACCGCCACCGGCAGGCGGACCGCCTGGCGGATCTGATCCGCGGCCTGCGCCTCGATTCCCTTGCCCCACACTTCGTACGGCGCGGGCTCCGCCCGTTCGACGAACGTCGGCTTGTTGGCCTGCTCGCGCAGCACCTCGGCGAGCGCCGCGAATTGCGGATGAGCTGAGTTGTGCACCGGGTCGGCCAGCACGGCCTGCAGCTCGCGGACGATCGCGTCATGGTCGAGCTCCTTGGCCGCCTTGCGGGCAAGCTTGAGTGCAACACCCACCGCCCGGCCGGGCGTAAAGCCTAATTGAAGGAGATCATCACCCGTCAATTTTTCCGACACCGATTCCCACCTTTCGACCAAATGCTCGGCGGCCCCTGCTCCCTCCCCCGGTACTCCGGGGGAGGAGGGAAAAATAAGGTCGCCTAAATTGTCACGCACCCGGCCTTACTGAATCGTCAACGACGGCGCGGCCGGCTGCATGTTCCGTTTGCTGACCTCGCCGGCAAGATTGGCAACGATCGATTCCAGCGCCGTTCGCAGTTTCGGATCCCCCTCAAAATTCTTTTCCGGGCGGCCGGCATCACTGTTCACGCGCACTTCGGTGAACATCGGCAGCGCCCCCAGATAGGCCAGCCCCAGTCCTTGCGCCGCCCGCTCCGTGCCGCCCCGGCCGAAGATGTCGTGCTCGCTGCCGTCCGCGCCGACGAAGTAGCTCATGTTCTCCACCATCCCCAGAATGGGCGCGCCAAGCTGCTGGAACATCTTCACCGCCCGCACCGCATCATCCAGCGCCACCTGTTGCGGCGTCGCGACCACCACCGCCCCCGTCAGCGGCAATAGCTGGCAAAGCGTCAGCGGCACATCCCCCGTGCCAGGGGGAAGGTCCACGATCAGGTAGTCGAGCTCCGGCCATTCGGTATTGTCCAGCAGAAGCTGCTTGAACGCCCCGTGCGCCATCGGCCCACGCCAAATCAGCGGCTTGTCCTGCTCGACTAGCGCCCCGATCGTGACCGCGTAAATCCCATGCACGTGGAACGGCAGTATTTTGCCGCCACGAAGCGCCGGGGCCGCGCCTTTGATTCCCAACAAGGTCGGCATGCTGGGCCCGTAGATGTCGCCATCCATCAGGCCGACAGCCGCTCCTTTGCGCCTAAGCCCGATCGCCAGATTCAAGGCCAATGTGCTCTTGCCTACCCCGCCCTTGCCGGCGCCGACCGCGATGATGTTCTTCACTTGCGGCAGCACCTCCCGCCGGGGCGCTGCCGCCGGCCCGCGCGCTCCGCCGGCAAGCTCCACGGAAACCTGTCCGGCCCCCGCCCTGCGCAGGGCGGTCTCCACATCGCGTTTGATCGTGTCTTTTAGCGGCGAAGTGGGATTGGCGAGCTCGACTTTCACGTACACTTCGTCGCCGTCGAGGCGGACGTCTTTCACGATGTTCAGGGAGACAATGTCCTTGAAGAGCTCGGGGTCCTGAACGGTTCGCAGCGCCGCCATCACTTGTTCGCGTAAGAGTGCCATGCTCAATGCCTTGGTAGAGAATTTCGAGTCGGGCGATTATAGCGGACAGGCCGGCCGGGGTGGAGATTACCCGCACCGGTAAAGTTTGCCGCTGCCCAATCCGCCTCACACACCTATCATGCACGCATGGAGATCGCGCGTGCAGCGGGGGTTTTTCCTGTCAGCGAGCGGGCCGTCGCGCCTGCCGAATCGCGAATTCCTGAGGCACCGCCCGCTGCCGCGCCAATCAACGCCGGCATCAACCTCCGCACCGGCTTCGAAGACGACGGCTGGCGGACCCCGCCGCCCGTGGTTTTGTCCGACGGCACCCAGATCCAGCTTTTCAAGGACGGCGAGGGGCTGTCCGCCGCTTACGAAGCGATCAAGCAGGCCAAGCATCTCGTCTGCCTGGAGGTGTACATCTTCGGGGACGATGAGACGGGTCGGGCGTTCGCCGAGCTGCTGTGCGCCAAGGCATCGCAAGGCGTGCGCGTGTACGTCATTTACGACTCGTTCGGCACGCGCGGTTTGGCGGGTGAAGAGCCTGAAATGTTCAGACGGATGCGCGCCTCGGGCGTGCGCGTGCAGGTCTTCCATCCCATGCGGCCGTGGGAATGCCTTTACAGTTGGCGGCCGGTTAACCGCGACCACCGCAAGCTCCTCGTTATCGACGGTGATACCGCGGGTCTCGGCGGTTTGAATGTCGCCGCCGAGTATGCGGGCTCGTGGGTCGTCCCCTCGCGTCGCGAGCCGTGCGATTTCTGGCGCGACAATGCCATCGGCATCCGCGGCCCCGGCGCACGAATGCTCATGCAATCGTTCGCGCGTACCTGGAACTACATCGCCCGCGGCGGCTCCACCCGCCGGGCCGAACTCATCCACAATCTGTACGACGGCGAGCTGGGCGTCATGGCGGTCGTCCCGACGCTCAACAGCCCGCTGCGCCCGTTCCTCTACCGCATGTTGCGCGAAGCCCGCCAAAGTATTTTGATGACCATGGCCTACTTCGCGCCCGACGACCCGCTGATCGAAGGCCTGTGCAGCGCGGCACGCCGGGGCGTGAAGGTGCGGCTGATGCTGCCGGCGAAGTGCGACGTCCCCGTGGTGCGGCTGTGCGCCCACTCGTTCTACGAGACGCTGCTGAGTGCGGGCGTCGAAATCTACGAGCGGCAGTGTGCCGTGCTTCACGCCAAGACGATGGTCGTGGATGAGCGGACCACCGTCATCGGTTCGACCAACCTCGACTACCGCAGCATCGAATACAACTGCGAGCTCTCGGCGATCATCCGCTCGGAAGAGTTCGGCCGGCAGATGTGCACGCTTTTCGAAAATGACATCGGCTTTTCCAAACCGATTCGACTGGCCGAATGGCGAGGGCGGCCTATTTGGGACCGCTTTGTGCTGTGGGCGGTGAGCCGGGCGCGGTATTTGCTATGAACCTCCCAAGCGGAGGTGCAACATGGCAATGTCGATCGGACACGCGATCAGGTCGGTGACGCTGGGAATGCCCAAGCTCGTCACGGGCGGAGTCCCTAAATTCCGCGCCGGTGACCAGCGTTTGTCGTACAACGAATTTGATGTCCCGGAATCCCTGTCGGTATCGTCGGATGCGTTCAATTCGGGCGAACCGATCCCGGTTAAATATACCGGCGATGGAGAGAACGTGTCGCCGCCGTTGCGATGGTCAGGCATGCCGACGGATGCAAAGTCCTTCGTGCTGATCGTCGAAGACCCGGACGCGCCCACGCCCAATCCGTTCGTCCATTGGCTCGCGTACAACATCCCTACGGACATTTTGCAATTACACGAAGCCATCCCGAAAGGCCCGGAGCCGCAGGAAGGCGCACCTTTTCCGCAGGGCAAAAACTCAATGCTGCAACCCGGCTACGCCGGCCCGTCCCCTCCCAAAGGCGATATCCCCCACCATTACCATTTCCAACTCTACGCGCTCGATCGCATGCTCGACCTTGCCCCCGGCGCAGGCCGATCCGCCCTCTTGAAAGCGATGCGGGGACACGTGTTGGCAAAAGGACGATTGATCGGCACGTATGGGAGGAAGAAGTAGAAAGTAAAAAGTACAAAGTGAAAGGGAACGGCCTGAGCCGTTTGGGCTTTGCCTACTTTTGCCTTTTTACTTTCTACTTTTTACTTCTTCCTCCCAAGTTCCGCTGAAGACTTCCGCGGCCGGGCCGGTCATGTAGACGTTGTTGTCGGATTCGTGCCATTCGAGCTTGAGGTCTCCGCCGGGAAGGTGCGCGAGGATCTCGCGGCTCGTGCGCCCCGTAAGCACGCCCGCGACGCAGACCGCGCATGCGCCGGTGCCGCAGGCGAGGGTGATGCCGCTGCCACGTTCCCAGGTTCGCATCGTCACTTCGGACGGGGAATGGACCTGCACCCAATGCGCATTGATCCGGCGGGGAAACGCCTTGCGGGTTTCCACTACCGGGCCGATCCGTTCGAGCGGCACCGCACTCACATCGGGCACGTACATGACCGCATGCGGGTTGCCCATCGAGACGAACGTCGCGTCGAGCAATTCATTGGCTTGCGAGACCGACAGGCGATATTCGTGCTCGCGCCCGCCCTTCACTAATTTGTCCCGATCGACGGGAATCTCGGGCAGCGCGAGGATCGGCTCTCCCATGTTCACCGTCACGCGGCTGACTTTCCTATCGGCGCCCAATTCCAGCGCGAGTGATAACACGCCGCGACCGGTTTCCACCTTCATGGGGTTGCTGCGGGTCAGGCCGTGATCGAAGGCATATTTTGCGACGCAGCGCACGCCGTTGCCGCACATTTCCGATTCGCTGCCGTCCGCGTTGAACATGCGCATGCGCACGTCGGCCCTTTCACTGGGCAGGATGAGAATGAGCCCGTCGCCGCCGATGCCGAAATGGCGATCGGAAACCTCTTTCGCGATGGCGACGGGATCAACGACCGCCTCGGCGAAGCCGTTGACGTAGACGTAGTCGTTGCCGATGCCGTGCATCTTGGTGAAACGCATAATCGCCCAATCATAGCAGAAAATGCGGCGGCCGCTGAAGGGCCGGGGCCGATCGGTCCGATAACTGATCCGGGGCCGGCTATCCCGGCCCGGAGGTCATTGTACGTTTGTCGACTACTTCAACCGACTCACCCGTAACGCGTCC
>JAQGHH010000390.1 GCA_028288945.1 Phycisphaerales bacterium | reverse complement strand
TACTCCGCGCAGATCCTCTACTTCGGCGCCGAACTCAGCCAGGTCCATGCAACCGCAGGGGCCATCAGCCGACGCCTCCTGAAAACTTCGGATACGCCGTGAGCGTGTCTGGCGTTTCGCCGACGTCTTGATCCATGCGGCGGCTTAGCGAGATGATCAATCGTTGCGGGTAGCGCGGCTAATTCGCGATGCGAATTCCGGAATAACCCTTTGCTCACTGTTATTCGTTATACTAGCTGGTCGGGCTATTATGGCTTGCAAAAGTGCGATCTCCCTTGGGCAAACTCTGGGAGCGATCCCAAAAGCGTTGGGCATTAACACATGGACAAAACAGCCGAGGTTCTCGCCGACGCCGCCCGCCTGAAGGCTCTGAGACAGGCGGCGTTGCTCGACACGCCGCCGGAAGAGGCCTTCGACCGTCTCACACGGCTGGCGGCGCGAATCCTTGGCGTGCCCGTTTCGCTGGTGTCGCTCGTGGATAAGGACCGCCAGTTCTTCAAGAGTTGCACCGGCATTCCCGAGGCGCTGGCGTTGAGCCGGCAGACGCCGCTCACCCATTCCTTCTGCCAGCATGCAGTCCTGTCGGGCGAGCCGGTGATCGTCGAGGACGCCCGTGAGCATCCGGTCCTCAAGGACAACCCCGCCGTCGCGCTGGGCGTCGTGGCGTATGCGGGGATTCCCCTCGTGACGCCTGACGGGTTGGTCCTCGGGTCGTTCTGCGCGATCGATACCAAGCCGCGTGAATGGACGCAGGAGCAGATCGACCTGCTGCGTGATCTGACGGCCGCGGCAATGACGGAAATCGAGCTTCGACGGGTGGCCGACGAACTGCGGCGTTCGAACGAAGCAAAGGATCGTTTCTTCGCCATGCTGAGCCACGAACTCCGCACGCCGCTCTCTCCCGCGCTGCTGGCCGCAACGGCGGTGGCGACGGACGCGGAACTGCCCGAGCGGCTCCGCGAGGACGTGCAGCTGATTCAGCGCAACATCGAACTGGAAGTCCGGCTCATCGACTCGCTGTTGGACCTGACCCGGATCACCAACGGAAAACTCCGCCTGCACTCGCAAGCCCTCGACGCCCACGACTTGCTGGCCGCGTCGGTGGCGATGTGCGGGGCGGAGGCGTCGGCAAAGCCGGCGGTGGTGCGGCTCGATCTGCGGGCCGCCCGCCACGCCCTGCGCGGTGACTCGGCCAAGCTGCAACAAGTCGTCTGCAACCTGCTGAAGAACGCCATCAAGTTCAGCAGCACCCATGGCGAAATCGTCGTGCGCTCGCTCGATGAAGGGGCCGGCTCGTTGAAAATTGAAATATCCGATAAAGGCAGCGGCATCGCCCCGGATGTTCTTCCCCACGTTTTCAACCTCTTCGAGCAAGGGGGCAAAGCGGTCACGCAACGATTCGGCGGGCTCGGGCTCGGGCTGGCCATCTGCAAGGGGATCGTGGAAGCGCACGGCGGGAGTATCTCAGCCGTAAGCGAAGGAACGGGCAGGGGGACGACAATGACCGTTGTCCTGCCCGGCGCGAGCTTGCCACAACTTCCAAAGGCCGCCCCCCGCGCGCCGGCCGAATTACGGCCGCCACTTTCGCTCAAAATTTTGCTGGTCGAAGACCACGAGGATTCGCTGCGGGCGATGTCACGGCTGCTGCGGAAGCTCGAGCACCAGGTTACGACCGCCACTTGCGTCAGCACTGCCTTGGAGGCCGCCGCCCTCGAGGAGTTTGACCTGCTGATCAGCGACGTGGGGTTGCCGGACGGGACGGGCCTGGAATTGATGAAGGAGCTTCTCACCCGCCGGCCCATTAAGGGCATCGCACTCACCGGCTATGGCATGGAATCCGACATCCAGCAGACCCATGAGGCGGGGTTCCAGCGGCACCTGACCAAGCCCATCAATTTCATCGATCTTCAAGAGATCATTCAAGAGATGGCGTGACGTGCGACGTGTGACCCCCATCCATGGCGCGCCGGACGTCGGAGAAGTCATCGCACCCCAATGATCCGCAAAAGCTGAATGGGCAGTTAATCCAGCTTTGCACGATTCTACACGTTCTCCTCCGCGGGGCCGCGGCATACCATTGTGAACTGATCGACCTTTCCACCTTAACGGGTAGTTCGTGCTCAAGGCTACCGCGGGTTTCGCAAATGTTTTGCGGGCGGCAAGATCAATCGGGCCTCGCAGCTTTTTGCTGAGAGACGGTCACGGAGGATCTCATGCTTACTTCAGTCATGGAATGCGCCGACGGCCTCGGGGCCGGCCCGTTGGCGGCCCGCATTCTTCTGGTCGAAGACCATGACGACAGCGCGAACGCGACCGCCCGCCTGTTGCGAGGGAGCGGGCACCTGGTCACGGTTGCAAAGAGCTATGCCGCGGCAGTGGAGGCCGCGGCGACCGGCTTTGACTTGTTGGTTGCGGACATCGGCCTGCCCGATCATTCGGGCATCGAAGTGTTGCAGACGCTCGCCCACGGCGGCACGTTCAGGAGCATCGCGGTGACGGCTTACGCGATGCCCGAAGAGGTTCAGCGGTGCATGGACGCCGGGTTCGACGCGCACCTGCCCAAGCCGATCGAGTTCCGCAAACTGGAGCAGACCATCGCCCGCCTCGTCGTGTCGGCGGCTGCGCCGCGCCAGCCCGAGCAGCGTTCCGGGAGGACGGCCACGGAACTATTCGCGGAATCCGAGCGGCTCCGCGAAAGATCCGTTCACCTGATGTCGCGATTGAAGGCTCTGGACAAACACCACGCCCTGTGGAACAAGGCATGGGGAACGGTGGGCACGGTGGAATGGCGGAAGGGAGTAACGCCCCCCAGGCGCGCTCGAGAAGAAGCGAGGCCGAAACTCATCCCTGTCGGTGCATAAGATCGACAAAGATCGCCGCGAGCGGGAAGAGATCAGCAGCAACCGGCGGCCACCCAACTCATCAGCTCACGAGCGTTCACGGGCTTGCGAAAGAAGGCGTCGGGTTCTAACAAAAAAGCCGTCCCCACCGTCGAGTAATCGGTGTTCCCGCTAACGATCGCAACTTTAATTGGGAGTTCCAGCTGTCGGATGAGACGAAGAATTTCGATCCCATTTCCGTCGGGAAGCCCTAAATCCAACACGACGCAATGGGGCGGCTTATTCGCCAGCTTTTCCAGCGCGTCGGCGAGCGTCATGGCAAAGTCAATCTCACACCCCCCTTTACTAAGAGCCCGGGCCATCCATTCGCAATTGTCAGGGTCATCCTCAACGATTAACGCGCCGTACATTGCTTGCTCGCTCATCGCTTCTCCTTCGGCACAGGGTGGCCCCCGACTCCGGACCAACCTACCGGGCCGGACGCAATACGGGCCACGTCAATATTCTGCTTTTTTCCATGTGAACTGAAATTACAACGCGGGCGCAAAGCCATGTCCGCCGAGTCTGTTATTCATCCCACGGAACGTGCGAGAGAACTGGTTTACTGCATGTGGCGCCAAGTACAGAGGCGGCTAAATGCTAACGTGGCTCGACGTCCAACAACGCCCTGCCTTTTACGATGTATTCTTACGCTCCGACCCGCGGCGCCTGTTCGCGGTGTTCGGAATCGGATACTACGGAACGTGGCCTTCTGAAAAGAGAAGGATTCGCCTTCGCCCCGGGTGCGGTACAAGGCGGGGTTGGGTCCCGCTGCAGGGACACGGTATGGATTGGAATTTAAGCAGCACTAAAGGATGTAGATGGAACAGGAACAAGCGGTGAATTCGAAGGACGGGTTTACGAAATTGGGGTTGAACCCCAAGCTGGTCGCGACGCTGACGCAAATGGGCTACGAGGAGCCGACGCCGATCCAGCGGGAGGCGATCCCGCCGTTGCTCGAGGGGCGCGACCTCATCGGGCAGGCGGCGACGGGGACGGGAAAGACCGCGGCGTTCGCGCTGCCGATGCTGCAGCGCCTCGCCACCAACGGCAAACATCGGGGGCGGCCGTCGGCCCTGATCCTCGTGCCGACGCGCGAGCTGGCGATGCAGGTCGCGGAGGCGATGCATAACTACGGGCAGGCGCTGAAGACCACCGTGATCCCGATCTACGGCGGGCAGCCGTTCGGCCAACAGCAGCGCATGTTGGCGCGCGGCGTTGACGTGGTCGTGGCGACGCCCGGCCGGGCGGTGGACCACCTCCGCCGCAAGACGATGGACCTGAGCGGGATCACGATGCTCGCCCTCGACGAAGCCGACGAGATGCTCGACATGGGGTTCGCCGAGGACCTGGAGACGATCCTGTCGGAAACCCCCGCCGATCGGCAGACGGTCTTCTTCTCCGCCACGCTCCCGCCGCGTATCGCGGGGATGGTCAAGCGCCACCTAAAGAACCCGCTGCGGATCGAGATAGCCAAGGAGCGGGGGGCGAAGGGCACGGTGCCCAAGGTCCGCCAGACGGCGTACATCATCCCGCGCCGGCAGAAGCTTGACGTGCTGGGGCGCGTGCTCGACCTCGAGAACCCCGCGTCCGCCCTCATCTTCTGCCGCACGCGCATCGAGGTGGACGACCTCACCGAGCGTCTGGGCGCCCGCGGCTACCGCGCCGAGGCGCTGCACGGCGGGATCACGCAGGACCAGCGCACCCGGGTGATCAAGCGGCTACGCGCCGGTGACATCGACCTTGTCGTGGCGACCGACGTCGCGGCCCGTGGCCTGGACATCGAGCAGCTCGAGCTGGTCGTGAACTACGACGTCCCGGTCTCGCCCGACTCCTACCTCCA
Organism: Phycisphaerales bacterium; assembly: GCA_028288945.1. GTDB lineage: Bacteria > Planctomycetota > Phycisphaerae > Tepidisphaerales > Tepidisphaeraceae > RYN-428. The sequence goes on along the minus strand of JAQGHH010000390.1, from coordinate 3,097 downwards.
CCGGATCGGCCGCGTCGGCCGCGCCGGCCGCGAGGGCGTGGCGATCACGCTGGCCGACCCGCGCGAGTCGCGGCTGCTCAAGCTGTTCGAGCGGCACACCAAAGGGAAGATCGAGATCGCGCAAGTCCCGACCGTCGCCGACCTCCGCGCCCGCCGCCTGGAGCTGACGCGCCTGGCGATCGAGGAAGTCATCGTCGAGGGCGGCCTGGATCATTTCCGCGTGGCGGTCGAATCGCTCGCGCAGGAGCACGACCTGATGGAGGTCGCGCTTGCCGCGGTGAAGCTGGCGCACTCCGCGCGCGGTGGGGACAAGGAGCAGGAGGAGGAGGGGGAGGCGGCGCCCGCCCCGCGCGACGACGGCAGAAGAGGCCTGGAAGGGCCGATCGCGCGAATCTATGTCGGCGCGGGACGGGTCGCCGGGATTCGGCCGCAGGATTTGGTCGGCGCGATCACGGGCGAAGCCGGCATCCGCGGCGACCAGGTCGGCTCGATCGAGATCGCCGACCGGTTTTCGATCGTCGAGCTGCCGGAGCCCATGATCGACAACGTGGTGAACGCGATGCGCAAGAGCCTGATCAAAGGGAAGAAGGTTGTAATTCGGCGGTTTGTCGAAAAGGGCAGGAGCAGTTAAGGCAAGATCGCGTGAGCGCCCGCACCGGTGTCGTTGAGGAGCATCGCATTCCCGGCGTCTTCCCTATGCAATGCACATGACCGTTATTCGCAATTTGCCGCGCCGATTCCCCGCTTGCCGGTTTTGCCCCCAGCCATAAGATGGCGCGTACGCTTTCTAACCCGGATTATTCACCACGGAGGCACGGAGACACGGAGAATACGCTGGCAGGACGGGGCTTTCGGTCAAAACACAAGCCAGTATCTGTTTGCGGGTTGCGCAGATCGCACCAAGTACGCTCTCCCGCATTTCTCCGTGCCTCCGTGACTCCGTGGTGAGCTCCTGCATTATCCGGGCTAACCGGAGCGGAAAGGGAAGGACACTGACATGGGACGAGTTGGCACGGCATTTCGGCTCTTTTTTCGCGCGCTCAAGGACCCGGAATTCGCCGACCGGGCGCGGGGGCTGCTGGAAGGGTCTGCGGTCGTGCAGCCGGCCCCGGCCCTGACGGCTGCGCCGGTCGCGCCATCGCGCCCGGCGATCTCGCCGCGCGCGGAGGCGCAGCGGAGCGAAGCGCTAACGTTGCTTGCCGTGCTTCAGCGCGAGGCCCGGCTGGTGGACTTCTTGAAGGAGAACATTGGGCCGTACGAAGACGCGCAGGTCGGGGCGGCGGTGCGGGACGTCCATCGCGACGCCGCGGCGGCGCTGGAGCGGCTCTTCGCACTGCGGCCGGTGATGGCCGACGCCGAGGGGGCGGCAGTGGCGGTGCCCGCGGGCGCGGACGCAGCGCGCGTGCGGCTGACGGGGAACGTCACCGGCCAACCGCCGTTCCGTGGGATGTTGCGGCATCAGGGGTGGGAGGCGGGCCAATTGCAATTGCCGGAGTGGACGGGATCCGCCGTTGCGGCGCGGGTTGTTGCGCCGGCGGAGGTGGAAATTCCTGCTCCCTCTCCCTCCTAGGGAGAGGGCGGGGGTGAGGGTGGAGCGCGGTCAATCAGTGAACGTGTTTTCGGAACCACTTCATCCCTTTGTGCGAAATACGCTGCCATTTTTGCGAAACACGCCGTCGGTAAATTGTAACGCTTCACCCTCACCCCCGGCCCTCTCCCTAGGAGGGAGAGGGAGTCGAACCCACTGCAAACCGCGTCATTTCCCTGCAAAACCCGTATGATCGGAAGACGGGCGCACCAAAAGCGTCACCACCACTTTGCCCGCCAGTGGCTGCCGATTCGGAAATTGACTTCATCGTCAAGGTTTGGCCAACGCTGGAAGCTTCAATGAAGTCAGCGATTGCCGCGATGGTGCGAGCGTCGTTGGTCGGCGCTGGCGGTGCTGTACGGTAAACCACTTCACCATCGCTTCTCTTACCGATTTAGAAAAACCAATGATGGACAAGACGCACTCGCCTTCGGTCACGCGTAGCTTAGCGTCAAGGGATTGCCACGATGGTTAGAGCGCCTTAGTTGGCATTAGCGCCGTACGGTAGGGGGGACTGAATCGTTTCCAGACCGCACCATTCCCCCAATGATCACCAACGTCAAGCCATCCTACTACAAGATGTAGTTGGCCGCCGGCTATCCGCATTCTTACAAGCGTTTGCGCATCTCAAAGTGATTTTGCCTTTGAATCTCGTCAAAACCCAACGGTTAGGTATTCCCGTGGCGTCTTTATTGCCACCGATCGGGTGGCGGTATCATCCACCTATGCTCCGCCGCCTTCTCACACCTCTATCCGCGCTATCGCTGCTGTTGTGCGTGGGGGTGTGCGTGCTGTGGGTGCGGAGTTACGGCCACTGGGAATGGGCGGCGTACCAGGACCGTGGCGGCCGGACCTTCACCGTCACCTCCCGCCTTGGTGCCGCCGTCTTCGACGTCACTGACGGCTGGCCCCCCGGCATCGTAGCGGCACCCTTCCGCGTTCACTCCGGCCCCTTGTACGCCTCGTCCCTGCCGCCCCCGAATCGGTGGTATTGGCTCGGCCTCGGCTTCGACCGCGCCACCCAATCCATCGGTGTGAGCGGCACACCCCTCTGGACGGGGACGGCGACTTCCGCCTCGCTCGTCGTGCCCCACGGGTTCCTCTGCCTGCTCACCGCGTACGCCCCCGCCTCACGCGCCTGGGGCCTGTACCGCCGCCGCGTCCGCCCCGGCCTCTGCTCCTCTTGTGGCTACGACCTCCGCGCCTCCCCAGACCGATGCCCCGAATGCGGGACGGTGCGGTGATCGAAACGAAAAGTAGGCTGCGGGCGCATCGGCCCGCGCTCGGCGTAGGGCTTCATTCAAGTCTTTGCTCGACATGACGCTCCACGCGGGCTTCCGTGCCGGCTCCGGGACAACGACCCCAGGCGGCTCATTCGAGGGGCCGCCGTCGTCGGCCCACCGTTGCTCCTCGGCCCTGTGGCTGGCGTCGAACGGCTGTTCGGAGCCATTCGCTACGCCGATCTCGTCGCCGATAAGCCATTGGTGGGGCAGGTTCGCGGTGAAGAAC
>JAQGHH010000667.1 GCA_028288945.1 Phycisphaerales bacterium | reverse complement strand
GGCAAAACTACCCTCTTCAACGCCCTCACCGGCCTCCGCCAAAAAGTCGCCAACTACCCCGGCGTCACCGTCGAAAAAAAAACCGGCCGCTGCAAACTCCCCAACCGCCAGCGCGCCGACATCATCGACCTCCCCGGCACCTACAGCCTCGTCAGCCGCTCGCCCGATGAGCAGGTCGCGATGGAAGTCCTCCGCGGCTTGCGGAAAGATACCAAAGCGCCCGAAGACGTGGTCGTCGTCGAGGACGCCAGCAATCTCCAGAGCAATCTGAACCTGGTCAGCAAGTTGCTCGAGCTCGGCCGCCAGCTCGTGGTCGCGCTGAACATGATGGACATCGCCAGCCGTCGCGGCTTGCACGTCTCCCCCGAGAATCTCGAGAAAGACCTGGGCGTGCCGGTCATCCCCGTCGTCGGCTACAAGCGAAAGGGGATCGCCGAGCTGAAGGCCGCGGTGTTGAAAGCTGCGGTCGGCCCGCTGCCGGACTGGCCGCTGCCGGACGCGATGAAGGAAGAGCTCCTCCTCGTAGGCGGCGGGCTGGCGATTTTGCACAGCGGGGAAATGGAAGGACGCGGGGACGCGGGGACGCGGGGACGCGGAGAAGGGGAAGACGATTGCAAATTGCAAAGTGCAAATTGCAAAGTGCAAATTGGAGCGGCAGACGCCGCGGCTGCTCGCGCCCCGACCGCTCCCCAATTTGAAATTTCAAATCTGAAATCTGAAATCTGCGATCCGACCTCCCTCTCCGCGTCCCCGCGTCCCCGCGTCCCCGCGTCTGATTTATCCCCCACTCTCCGCCATTTCCAGGCCCTCGCCGAGCGGCTGCTCATCGGCGACCGGGCCGCCGACATCAAGCCGCTGGCCGAGCGCGAGCCCGTCGCTTCGCTGCTGTCAGCCGCGACCGGCCGGTTGCACGCGCTCGGGATCGACCCCATGCAGGCCGACGTCGAGGCGCATTACAAGTGGATCGACCGGGTTGCCGGGCGCGCCGTGGCGCCCCCGGCCGACTTCCCCCTGACGCCCGGCACACTTTCCTACGAATCCCCAAAACCCAAAACCCTCACCCAGCGCGCGGATGCCATCCTCGTCCACAAGGTCTGGGGTCTGCTGATTTTCGCCGGCATCATGGCCGGGCTCTTCGTCACGCTCTTCTGGCTCGCCCAGCCGATCATGGAAGCGATCCAGGGCGGCATCAAAGCCCTCGGCGTCTTCACCACGCACGGGCTCGCCGACGGCCCGATCAAAGACCTACTCAACAACGGCGTCTTCGCCGGCGTCGGCGCGGTGGTCGTCTTCGTCCCGCAAATCGCGCTGCTGTTCCTCTTCCTCGCCATCCTCGAAGACACCGGCTACCTCGCGCGGGCCGCATTCCTCATGGACCGTCTGCTGAGCAAAGTCGGCCTGCACGGCAAGAGCTTCATCCCACTACTCAGCAGCTTCGCCTGCGCCATCCCCGGCATCATGGCGACTCGCACCATCGAAAATCGCCGGGAGCGGCTGGCCACAATCCTCGTCGCCCCGTTCATGAGCTGCAGCGCCCGACTGCCGGTTTATACGCTGTTGATCGGCGCGTTCTTCAGCGCGGAAGCCCTCGCCATTTCGCACATGAGGGCCGCGTTTCTCCAAGCCGGCATCATGCTGGCCTGCTACGCGCTGGGAATCATCGCGGCCGCCGTAACAGCGTGGGTTTTCAAGCGCACGCTCACCAAAGGCCCGGCGACCAGTTTCATCCTCGAACTGCCGACGTACAAGATTCCCCAAGTCTCACAAATCGCCCGGCAGGTGTTCGTCAACACCAAGGCCTTTCTCACGAAGGCTGGCACGACGATCTTCTGCTTGAGTGTGATTCTTTGGGCGATGGCGTATTACCCTCGGTTACCCGAATCGCGAGCAAAAGTGGTTCGGGAGCGAACAGTGGATCGCATCGCAGACGGAGAACCACTGATTAGAGTCTGCAATCGGCTCGGTGGAGACGTACGCACGGGCCCGGAATGGGAGCAAATGCAAGGCGATTTTGTCGATAAACAAGTCGCCGCCGCCCAATCTGAATATTCCCTCTCCGGCCGCCTCGGCCACTTCATGGAGCCGGCCCTTCGCCCGCTCGGCTATGATTGGAAGATGGGCGTCGGCCTCGTCAGCGCCTTCGCCGCCCGCGAGGTGTTCGTCAGCTCGATGGGCATCGTCTACAGCGTCGGCGAAGTCGAACGCGGCCAGACCCAGGACCTCTCCTCCGCGATGCGGGCCGACCATTACACAAGCGGCCCCCGCGCCGGCAAGCCCGTCTGGACGCCGCTGGTTGCGGTGAGTTTGCTCGTGTGGTTCGTGCTGGCGATGCAGTGCATCAGCACCTTCGCGGTAGTCCGCCGGGAGACGGGCGGATGGCGCTGGCCGGTCTTCATGCTCGTCTATATGAACGTGCTGGCATACGTCGTGGCCCTGGTCGTGTACCAGATCGGATCACACGTTTTTGTGTGACCGCTCGACGTGTCCCCTGGTCCCGTAGGCGTACTTTAGTACGCGGTTTCCCGGCGGCGCGTGGAAATCGACGGTTCCAAAACGCGTACTACAGGGATGCCCTACAGAGACGTCCTACGACGGCCGCGAGAGATTTTTCATCATGGCGATCTGGATTCAAAACCTCATCGTGCTTGCCGCAGTCATCGGCTGCGTCGCGTTCATCGCCCGCGGCGCGGTCCGCTCGCTCCAGGGCCGCAAGAGCAAACTCAATGCCTGCGGCTCCTGCGGCGGATGCGCCACGCAACCCGCCGCTCCAAAATCCGCAACCCCGCGCACCGCGTTTATCCCCGCCGACCTGCTCATTCGCCGATCGCAAAAAAGATAAGCCTTCGCGCAGACGCGAAGGCTTATCCGGCTCGTCATTGACTGCATCATCCTACTGCGACTCTTTCGCCGGCGACGGCGGTCGCGGCGCCGCGCCGACGCCGTTCCCTTCCTGCCGCTCGGTGCCCGGCGCAGCCGACTCGTGATATTCCTCCAACCTTTCCTGCGCCCGAAGCACCGCGATCCTTGCCGCTTTGACGGCTTCTCGCAGATTTTGCAATTGCTCCAACTTCGGCATCGACTCCGAGAGCCGCTTGAGCCGCTCCGCGATGTACGCCATCCGCGCCTGTCGCTCTTTTTCAGCGATGCTGAGATTGAGCAACTCATGGTTCCACACCGCGACCCCGTCGCCCGCCGAGGCCGCAACCAGCGCCCGACGGCGCTCGGCAGCCGTGGCCTTCGCCTCAGCCAGTGATGCCTCCGCCTGCTGCACTTCCGCGAGCGGCGCGGCTCCCGACTTATACAACTGTTGGACCCGCGCGAGCTGCTTTTCTCGTACGTCCACGACTGCCATCAACTGCGCCGCCGCGTCATCCTGCTTCGCAATATCCTTTGCCCGGTTCGTCTGCTCGGCGATCGTCTTCGCCAGCGCGTCCACCCGCGCCTTCGACCCCACTTCGTCGAGCATCAAAGATTCCATTTCTTCGTCCAACCGCGACGCGGCCTTCTGCAAGCCTTCGGGTGAAACGTCCGCCCGACCGGTCTGCGTACGCAGTTCGCTCTGTACTTTGAGTAGTTGTTCATACGCTTGGTCCGACTCGTTCCTCGCAATCGCCACAGCACGCTCGCGCCTGAGCCGCTCCTGAACCCGCTCCTGTACCGCCTTCATGCGCGACTCTTCCCTTTTCTCGGCGGCTTCGCGTGCCTCCGCTTCGGGCGGTTTTACTTGTGCCCGGGCAATCGGCACCGTCGTCGCACATGCCAAAATGAGCCCCAACAAAATTCGCTGTCTCATGGAAAGTCCTTGTTAAATTCTTTCGCAGAAGAAACGGGTCTCACGCCTTGATCCGCCCGAGCCGATCGCGCGCGACGTTCGCCTCGGGCGTTTCAGGAAAGAGATCGATCACATTTTTGTAAGACTCCGCCGCCGCCCGGTCGCCCCCGGGCTGACGCATGAGGATGTCGCCACGGCCCACGAGAAGTCGAGCCGTGCGATCACGACAGGAAGACACTTCTTCGAGCGCGTCCGGCCGGGCGAGGATCGCTTGCGCCCACGTCGCTGCATCCGCCGCCCGCTGCTCCCGCTGCGTTCGCGCCTCCAGGCGAAGCATCGCCGCCGCCGTCAGTTGGTGCTGCTGTGCCTCGGCTTCCAAGCGGGCGTATTGCGCCCGCAGGCTAACAACATC
>JAQGHH010000384.1 GCA_028288945.1 Phycisphaerales bacterium | reverse complement strand
CGGGCGGAAGCGGGGGGGAGTCGAAGGTCCGCCGATACCAGCAGCCTTTGAAAAGGCCGGTGTTTCCGACGCCGCTCAAAGGCGTTTCGGGGGAGAAGGGAACGTTGATCGTCGCGTCCCATTGCACATCATCGGGGCGATTGATGCTGTCTTCGGGATCGATCGTGAATTCCCATTCTCCGTCGAGGCTCGTCCATTGAGCGCGCTGGAGTTGGGGGCGAGGGTAGCCGCGTGGATGTTCGGGATCAGATTTCTTTCGGGATCGTTTCATGGCGCGCAAAATCCTTTTGACGGAACCGAGTTACGTAAGTTACGCAAGGGTAGCGGGGGTGTTTGGCGGCGCAAGCGCCTGATTTTGGGACGACTGGCCGTATTGTGTAGGGTCCGCACCGCGGACCAATGCTTTCGCACCGCGCGGAAGAAAGGTCCGCAATGCGGACCCTACAAAAACGCGACAAAAGTCGCGGGGTTTAACGTCGTCTCGGCGTCATCGTCTGAGAAAGCGGGACCTGTTCCGGGGCCAGGGGGGTGGTGAATTCGGGATATCCAGGCGCGCCCATTTCCGGGATGTCGAGGCCGGCGATTTCGACTTCGATCGGCACGCGGTTGCTCCCGAGCCAGACGCCGATGAGAAGGAAAACCAACGAGCCGGCGCCAAAGGCCCACGCGATGCAGACCGCCGCGGCGATGATTTGCGCGAGCAGTTGCCTGGCGTCTCCGTAGAAAAGCCCGCGGACCGGGCCGTCGACGGCGTGGGTGCCGTGGCCGAAGGTGCCGTTGGCGAACAGGCCGAGGGCGATCATTCCCCAGAGGCCGCCGATGCCGTGGACGCTGATCGCGCCGACGGGGTCGTCGATGCCGCGGCGTTCGAGGAACAGCACGCAAAAAGCGGCCAATATGCCCGCGATCGCGCCGATGAGAAACGCGGCCCACGGCTCCACGTAAGCGCACGCGGCGCAGCTCGCCACCAATCCGGCGAGCATCCCGTTGCACATCACGGACGGATCGGGCTTCCCATAGATCATGCCCATGAACAGCGCCGCCGCCAGCGCGCCCGCGACGGACGCGAGGGCCGTGTTGACCGCGACCACGCCGGCGCGACCGTCCGCGGCCGCGAAGGAATGCGAGGTGTTGAACCCGAACCACGCGAACGCCAGAAGCAGCGTCCCGAGCAGCACCATGGGCACGTTGTGGCCGAAGATGGGGCGCGGGTTTCCGTCTTCGTCATACTTGCCGACGCGCGGCCCAAGCTGCAGAACGCCCGCCAGCGCGAGCGTTCCTCCCAGCAGGTGGACGACCGATGACCCGGCGTAGTCGAGCGCGCCGTGGCCGATGCCGGCGTTCTTCCCCATCGCCGCCAGCCATCCGCCGCCCCACATCCAGCAGCCGTAGAGCGGGAAGATCACCGCACCCACAAGCAGTGTAAAAATGCAAAAGCTCTTAAACCGCCACCGCTCGACCATTGTGCCCGTCGGGATCGTGGCGGCGACGCTCATGTAGAGCATCATGAACAGGAATCCGGTGATGAGCATGTCGTGGTCGGCTGTTCCGGGAATGCCGCCCGTGAGGAAGAAGCCCTTTGCGCCGGCCAGCCCCCACCAATGCCCGCCGACACGTGCGCCGAAGAGCGTGCTAAGCAGCGGCATGTCACTGAATGGTCCCCACGACCCCACGGCGTGGTGACGGCTGCCCGCGCCGCCGCACATGAGCGCGTAGCCGCACGCCCAGAACGCGGTGACGCCCAGCGCATAGGCCAGGAGCGTCATTGACATGGTGTGTGCCGCGTTCTTGGCGCGGCCCAGGCCCGTTTCAAACAGGGCGAAGCCGGCCTGCATCAGCAGGATCAGGAAACATGGAACGATCCAAATGTGCATTGTCGGACTTTACCCAAATCCGTGCGAAGTGGACATAAACGGAAGATACCTATGAATCGCCCACTTCGCCCGCGCGGCCCTGTTTTCCCATTTGCCCCGACCGGCATTGAATCGTACATCATTTCTGCAATCGGCCCCGGCAATGAGCCGGGGCCGGTGAAGTGAGGATCCCCGAAAAGGGCTAAGCCGCCGCGAGGCGGCGCCGGGTTGCGAAAGCGGCCCGGCTCATTGGGTGACTCCTGACGTCGCCCGGTGATGCGCAAAGTGTCCGGTCCACAGCGGGAAACCGCCGGGGACCGAGGACGCTGCCGAAGGATGCTCGTGAGTGCCCTTCTTATCGGTCCTCCTTCCTGAGCGCCATCCCCGAGCCGCGCCGCGCGTGCGGGCGGAGCTCGTCGGGCGGGATTAAGTCGGCAACTGCCCCCGTCGATGCTGGGGATGAATCCAGACCCTTTCCGGTGCGTCATGCGCCGGAAGGCAAAGCAAAACCAGCGGCGAAAGCCGCGGCAGACTGCCCCGGGCCGCTATGTCGCGGCGGTGCACGAGCCGACATCGAAAGGAGTCGAGAACGCAGACGCAACGCACGGCAGGCCAGAAGCCTGCCGCAAGGACCGACCGAGATTCAAGTACCAGACGCTCGAGTTTTCGAGCATCGCTTACACAGGAGGCATTCACATGATTGCGCACCGTACACACAAGAAGAGTGGTTTCACCCTGATCGAAATTCTGATCGTGGTGATCATCCTGGGCATCCTCGCGGCGATCGTGATCCCGCAGTTCACGAGCGCCAGCAACGACGCCCGCAAGAGCAACGTCTCGAGCACGCTCCAGACGC
>JAQGHH010000657.1 GCA_028288945.1 Phycisphaerales bacterium | reverse complement strand
ATGGAGAACAGGCCGCCATCAGAAATGCTCGCCGGGAATGACGTACTGGTCGTCGAGGACGAAGTGCGCGTCCGCACCATGCTCGCTTCGGCGCTGAAGGAAATGGGTTTCACCGCGACCTTCGCCCCCACCGCGGAAGCGGCGGCCAAGGCGCTGGCGCAGCGCTCCTTCGACATCCTGATCCTCGACCTCAACCTGCCCGGGAAGGGCGGCATCGAGTTTCTCGAGCACGTTCGCCGACAAGGCTGCGACAGCCAGGCGATCATCCTCACCGGCTTCGGCGATCTCGACGCCGCCCGCAAGGCGATCCATCTGGAGGTCGTCGATTTCCTCACCAAGCCGTGCACGCTGGGAGCGCTGGAAGTGGCGCTCTCGCGGGCGCGCAACCGCCGGCGGGGCCGGATCGGCGAAGGGCACGGCCCGACTTTGCACTTTGACCTCGCGCCCCCGAACGTGCCGCCAGCGAGCAATGGCAAAGGCTCGATGGAGGAAGTCGAGCAGCGGCACATTCTCGACGTGCTCGAAAAACACGACGGCAATCGCGCCGCCGCGGCCGTGGAACTCGGAATCAGCGTCCGAAAGCTGTATTATCGGCTCGAGGAGTACCAGAAGAAGGGACTCCTCCCATAAGAAAGAGCTTAAAAGGCAAACCGTCACGCGCGCCACGGCGTATGGGCTGGGTGGCGTGCCGGCAGACCGGTATCTTCATGGGCAGTTTCTTTGATGAACGGACACAGGGCGGGGCCGGAAAGCACCAACTGACTTGATAAGCGATCACACAATGCGGAAGCGTCATCGTGCATTTACGCTCGTCGAGCTGTTGGTGGTCATTGGTATTATTGCGCTGCTGATGTCCATTCTGTTTCCCGTCCTCGGCAAGGCGCGGGAGCAGGCCAATCGCGTGAAGTGCGCGAGCAACCTGCGCCAGATCGGCGTCTTCATGTCGTTGTACGCGAGCGCCGAGCGCGGCGGCAGCCTCCCGCGCGCCGTCTACAACCCCAGGCAGCACCTCCAACTCGATGACGCGGGCTACCTGGTGCCCGACACCTTCGGCAGAAGCGGGTACGTCGGCGAGAACAATGTCCCCGCCAGCTTGTTCCTGCTGATGAAGACGATGAAGGTTCCGCCGGTGCTGTTCGTCTGCCCCTCGACGGACGCGGTCCCGGGGTTCCAGTCAATCGACCCGGAGCAGTCGAGCAATTGGGAACGGATCCCGGCGAACATGACCTACTCGCTGGCAGCGCCATACCCGAGCGTGGCGGGGGCGGACGCCGGTTTCGCCTGGAAAAACCTGAAGGCCGATTTCGCGGTCGCGGGCGACATTAACCCCGGGACGCGCGGCGGTCAGGGCCCGCCGAACAACGTCATTGGTCCGCCGCACGATGCGCCGCCGTCGGCCATGGCCGCGGCCAATTCCAACAATCACCGCAATAAAGGCCAGAACGTCCTATACGGTGACGGCCACGTCGAGTTCCAGACCACGCCGTACTGCGGCGCGCTCCACCCCAACGGGTTTCGCGACCACATCTACACCAACGGCGACGCCGACGGCGGCGCTTGCGACGACACCGCCCTCCCCATGGACGCCAGCGATTCCGTCCTCCTCCCCACGGATGATCCGGGCGGGAAATAGCTTCTGCAATGTTTGCAGAGATTCCGGGCCCGCTTTCCTTCCGAACGTAAGGTCCCCGCGTCACAGGCACTGTGCCTGGTGATTGGGTTCAAAGTCATTGCGGGCAGATCGCCTGTACGTTCGGAAGGAGCCTGTTCATGTTCGCTCAGTTGTTTCGAAGGTTCACCAAAAGCTCATCGGGCCGCATTCAATTCCAACCAGGCGCGCGGTCGGCGGAGGCGAAGCGCAAAATCGCGCGGGCCGTTTGTTCCGCGCTCGAGACGCTCGAAGACCGCACGCTCTATAGCTTCTCCGTGCCGGTGAGCTACCCGGCTGCGGCGGCTCCCGTGGCGATGATCAGCGCCGATTTGAACAACGACGGCCGCCCCGACCTGCTCACCTCCAATTCCACCCCCCCGAGTGTCACCGCGCTGTTGGGCAATGGCGACGGCACCTTCAGCTCCCCGCTCACGTCCACCCTCGGGGCCAATACGCCCACCTCTCAGTACACTGGCTCGCAGGCGGGAACGCTCGTCTCCGCGGATTTTAACGGCGACGGCAAGATCGACGCCGCCACAGTCTCCGGCAACAACGCAGTCATCCTCTTCGGCAATGGCGACGGTACTTTCCAGGCGCCCACCGTAACCTACCTGGGCTCTTCACCCGCCCGGATTACCGCGGCCGATCTCAATGGCGACTCCCGCGCCGATCTCATCGCGGCCAACACCAACGGCACCGTCACCGTGCTCCTGGGCAACGGCGCAGGGGCTTTCGCCGCCGCCTCGGCCTACGCCGCTGGCCCCAGTGCGCAAGACGTGAAGGTTGCCGACATCAATCACGACGGCAAGCCCGACCTCGTCGTAGCCAACGCGGTCAGCGCCGGCTCCGTCAGCACGTTGATGGGTAACGGCGACGGCACCTTCCAGCCGTACCACAGCTATTCCGCCTTTTCCGCGCCGTACCAGCTGCAACTCGCGGACGTCAACAGCGACGGCAACGAAGATGTCGTCGTCGCTAACTCCTACACGTCCAGCTGCGTGACCGTCCTTCTGGGAAATCCCGACGGCAGCTACCAGCCGTATCAGAGCTACAACACCGGATTCCAGCCGTGGGAACTGGAGGCCGCCGACGTGAACGGCGACGGCAAGCCCGACCTCGTCGACTCCAACGGATCGAGCTACCAGGTCGAGTTGAATAACGGCGACGGCACCTTCGGCGTCCCCAGCACGATCACGGGCGCGGGCCTCGCCTTCACGATGGACGATTTCAACGGCGACGGCAGCGCCGACATTGCCGGCGCGACCGGGCCGTCCGTCGGCGTCATGATCAACGACACGCCCGCGGCCATAAACGTCTCGGCCGCGGTCGCCTTCCAGATCACCGCCCCCGCGGCCACCGTCGCCGGCGCGTCGCTGCCGCTCACAATTTCGGCCGTCGATTCGGGGGGCAACGTCGTCGCCGATTTCCGGGGCACCGTCCACTTCACCACGACCGACCCGCGCTTCTCCGGGCTGACTTACACCCTCACCGCCGCCGACGGCGGCACGCACACCTTCCCCACCGGCCTCGCGCTCTTTACCGCCGGCCCGCAGGCGATCACCGTCACGGGCCCCGCGAGCCTGACCGGCAGCGCCACGCTTACCGTCACCGCGGCCGCCGCGTCGCGGTTTAGTGTTTCTGCCCTCGCGACTTCCATCGCCGGCACGTCCGCCCCGTTCACCGTCACGGCACAGGACGCGTTCGGCAATCTCGCCGCCGACTACACCGGCATCATCCACTTCACCAGCAACGACCCGCTGGCGGGCCTCCCCGCCGACTACGCGTTCGCCGGCGCTGACGCGGGCGTGCAGAGTTTCTCCGCCGTGCTGAAGACGGCCGGCAGCATCACGATCACTGCCACCGACACCGCTCAATCGACGGCGGTGGGCTCGGCTTCGGTCGTCGTCACGCCGACCGCGGCCGTGTCGCTGGGCCTGGTGGGCGGAGGCGGCCACATCGGCTCGCAGCACACCGTCACCGTCACCGCATATGATGAATTCGGCAACGTCGCCACCGGCTACAACGGCGCGGTGCACCTTTCTGCGTCTGATCCGAACGCACAACTGCCCGCCGACCGCGCGCTGACCAACGGCGTCGGGAACTTCCCCGTCATCCCCATGACGCTGGGGGCGCAGACACTCACCGCGACCGACACGTCAAACGCCGGCCTCACCGGCACGGAGTCGATCACGGGAACTCCGGGCTACGCCGCGACGTTCGTCGTCACGCCCATTTCCGGCGGAGTCGCCGGCACGGCGCAGACGGTGACGGTCACGGCGTACGATGCGTTCGGCAACGTCGCGGTCGATTACTCCGGCGCCGTTTACTTCAGCAGCAGCGACCCGCAGGCCGGCCTGCCCGGCTACTACGCGTTCACCGCCGCCGACGCCGGCACGCATTCCTTCAGCGTCACCCTCAGGACGGCCGGCTCGCAATCGCTGACCGTCCGCGACTACTACGATCCGACGATCAACGCGACCCAGGGCGGGATCGTCATCACCTCCGCGGCCCCCGCGACGCTCTCAACGACGCTATTGCACGGCGTCACCGCGGGAACCGCCCAATCGATTACCGTGAGCGTCCGCGACGTCTACGGCAACCTCGCCGCCGGCTATCGCGGCACGCTGAACTTCGCCAGCAGCGACACGCAGGCGGGCTTCCCCGCGTCCTACACGTTCGGCGCCGCCGACGCCGGCACGCACACGTTCGTCGTCACGCTCAAGTCTTCCGGAGGACAGACGTTTACCGTGCAGGATTCGGCGAACGCAGCGATGTCGAGCTTCCAGCGCGACATTCAGGTGACACCCGCCGCGGTTGCAGGCTTTGCGTTCCGCACCCCGTCCAACGCATCGGCCGGCACCGCGTTCACCGCGACCCTTTCAGCGGTAGACGCCTACGGCAACACGGTCACCGGCTACACCGGCAAGGTCCACTTCACCGGCCCGTCCGGCGGCGGGAATCTCCTGCCGGCCGACTACACGTTTACGAGTGCCGACGCCGGCACTCACGTCTTCTCGATCACACTCGGCTCGACCGGCACCCAAACCGTCTCCGTCGCCGACACCGTGACGGGGAGCCTTCGCGGCAGCTTCAGCATCGCCGTGAAATCCGGGACCGTCTCTAGCGGTGGCGGTGGAGGCGGTAGCGGCAAAAAAATCGTCTGATCCGCCCGTCATTCATCCAGCCTTTACCCCGGCCCCGGCTCATTTACTGAGCCGGGGCCTGCTGTTTGCCGGGGCTTCGCCTTTTCGGCGTTGCCGCGCCGGCGCATGCGACTTAGGCTCGCCTGAGACTGCCTGGGGTGGAATACCGGAGATCTGACGTGGAGCGCCGCGTCATTGCCGTTCGCGGAACCGTTCAAGGCGTGGGGTTTCGGCCTTTCGTCTACGGACTGGCGATGCGCTTGCGGCTGGGCGGGTTTGTCCGGAACAATAGCGGTGGCGTGCAGATTGAGGTCGAAGGGGAATGTCCGCGGCTCGATGAATTCATGGGCGATCTGGTGGCCGATGCGCCGCCGCTGGCGCGAATCGAAGAGGTATGCTGCGAGATTTGTCCGTCGCGGGGCGAACGCAGTTTTCGCATCGAGTCGAGCATTGCCGAAGCGGGCGGGCGCGTCGCGGTGTCGCCCGACGTGGCGACGTGCGATGCGTGCCTCGTCGAACTGTTCGACCCGCGGGATCGGCGCTATCGATATCCGTTCCTCAACTGCACCAACTGCGGCCCCCGCCTCACGATCGTGACCGGCGCGCCCTACGACCGCCGACGGACGACGATGTCCGGCTTTCGAATGTGCCCGTTGTGTCAGGCGGAGTACGACGATCCGGCCAACCGGCGCTTCCACGCACAGCCGACCGCGTGCCCGGCGTGCGGGCCGCGGCTATCCATTGCAGACGCAAGTGGCCGGCGCATGGTTACCGCGGACCCTCTGCAAACTTTTGTTCACGCACTCCGCGAAGGAAAGATCGGCGCGCTCAAAGGCCTCGGCGGTTACCACCTTGCATGCGATGCAACCCGTGATATGGCGGTTGGAGAACTGCGACAGCGAAAGCAGCGGGAAGAGAAGCCGTTCGCGGTGATGGTGCCGGACGTCGCCACGGCCGAGGCGCTGTGCGAAATCTCGCCCGCCGAACGCGACCTGTTGACTTCACACAGACGGCCAATCGTCCTCTTGCGCGTGCGCGGCTCCGGTAGGGTTGCGGCGGCGGTTGCACCGGGGAATCCGCGGCTCGGGGTCATGCTCCCGTACACGCCGCTGCACCATCTGCTGCTGCGCGAGATGAGCGGAACGCCGCTGGTCATGACTAGCGGGAATCGTTGCGACGAGCCGATCGCCGTCGGCGAGCCCGAAGCGTACGAGCGATTGGCCGGCATCGCGGACCTTTATCTGACGCACGACCGACCGATTCACGTCCGGTGTGACGATTCGGTCACGCAGATCATCGAGCAGATCGAATCACCCGTGCGACGGTCCAGGGGATACGCGCCGCAACCCATTTGCCTGCCTTTTCACTGCCCGACGCCCGGGCTGGCGGTGGGGGGCCAACTCAAGGCGACATTCGGGTTGATTACAGACAATCAGGCGGTCCTCAGCCATCACTTGGGGGACCTCGATCACTTCGAGGCGTATCGCGCCTTTGAGCGGGACGTCACGCTGTATGAGCAGACGTTCAACGTACGACCCGCTTGGATCGCTCACGATTTGCACCCGGACTACGCCTCGACGCGCTATGCGCTCCGGCGCGCCGCCGACGAGAATCTCAAAGTTGTTGCGGTTCAACATCACCACGCGCACATGGCGAGTTGCATGGCCGAGCATGGGCTGACCGAGCCCGTGATCGGCGTCAGTTTTGACGGGACGGGGTTCGGGACGGATGGGGCGGTGTGGGGTGGAGAATTTCTGATCGGCGATTACCACGAATTCCGCCGTGCGGCGCACCTTCGATATGTTCCGATGCCCGGTGGAGACAAGGCGGCACGGGAGCCTTGGCGCATGGCGGTGGCGCACCTGCATGACGCCGGGGCCGATTCGGCTTCGTTGCGACAGCGGATGGATGCCGCTTCGGTGCGTACGGCACAGCGCATGATCGAACGGCGATTCAACGCGCCGCTGACATCCAGCGCCGGCCGACTATTTGACGGCGTCGCGTCGCTCGTCGGCCTCCGCGACCGCGTCAGCTTTGAAGGGCAGGCGGCGATGCAGTTGGAATGGCTGGCCACCGGCATTGCTGCCGACGGCACATATGCTTTCGAGATCGTCGCGCCGTCAGGAGGGATGGCGATGGGCCTTTCAACTCCGCTGATTATCGATACTCGGCCCCTGATTCGGGATGTCGTTGCGGACGTCAGCCGTGATGTAGCGCCCGGGCTTATCGCCCGGCGGTTCCACATGACCCTGGTCGGACTAATCGTCGCGACATGCCAGGTCCTGCGTGAACAAACTCGCTTATCCAAGGTCGTCCTGAGTGGCGGTGTATTCATGAACGCACTGCTCTCCTGCGAGACGGAAAATCGCTTGAACGCGGCGGGTTTTTTGACATTGCGTCATCACGCGGTCCCAGCCAATGATGGCGGCTTAAGC
>JAQGHH010000644.1 GCA_028288945.1 Phycisphaerales bacterium | reverse complement strand
GCGCCGCGCACCCTCCCGCCTGCCAACCGCCGGCCCATCCCCGTTTGGGCGAAGCCCATCGCAGCGCTTTTTATCTGGGGCATGGCCATCGGGCTGCTGCTCTATTTCTTCGGCTCGGTGAAGATGGTGCTGCTGGATTTTCTGGCCGCGTGCGCCGTGGCGGCGATGCTCCGGCCGATCGTCGATCGAATGCCCGGGCCGCAGTGGCTGCGTGGGGCGGTTGTCGGGCTGGGGTTCATCGTGGTTGTGGCGGCGATGCTCGTCCTAGTGGGATGGCTGCTGTCCAAGCCGATCCAGCGGCAGATGGAACAGTGGCCGCAGCTTCGACAACATCTCGACCACCTGCTCGAATCGATGGGCCAGCGGTTTGGCCTGCCGCACCTGACCGTGGGCACATTGATTCACCGATTCCGGGGGTTCGTGGCGGGGGGCGCTATGGGGGAGGGCGCGGCGTCAGGCGCCGGCGTCGCCACCCGCGTCATTTCCGGCACCGCCGAGATCGCCAGCGACGTCGGCATCACGCTGGCCCTCGTATTTGTCGGAAGCCTTTATCTGCTCGTTGAACGTCGGGGCCGGCTGACCGAGCCGCTGATCCAGATGCTTCCCATGCCCCGCCGGGCCGATTTGGGCGGATTTTTCGCGGACATGGAGCCGCAACTGCGGTGGTGGCTCATCGGCGTGCTGTTCAGCATGGCCACGATCGGAATCCTGTCCTGGCTGGGGTATTGGATTGTCGGACTGCAATTCGCTCTGCCGCTGGCGATCTTTGCGGGCCTGGCGGAGATCGCGCCCAACATCGGCGCGCTGACCGCAACGCTTGTCGCCGCCCTCGTCGCCGCCACACAAAGCACGGGCGTGCTGATCGGAGTGCTGGTCGTGCACAGCATCACGCTGTTCATCGAGGCCCACGTGATCGCGCCACTGATCATGCGGCGGGCGGTCGACATCCCTCCCGTCATCACCATCTTCAGCATAGTCTTCTGGTCTGAGATCCTCGGTTTCGGCGGATTGCTCCTGGCCATCCCGCTGGACCTCGTGATCTGGACCGCGCTCGACCGATTCGTCCGACGCAGCCACGTGCGGGACGACTTGCCGGTTACGCCAGGGCGGCCGCCATAGGTGAGCGAGTCGGGTGCGACGTGTGTGGATTCAATCGTGCGGCGCTGCGCCGTCAGCGCCATGATGGCCCGAAGCGCCGGGCGGCTCGTCGTGGGCGGCGGAGGGGAGGTCGTCGGGCGCGTTGGCGCGGATGATCGGCCCGGCGAGCATCGCGGCGGCGAATACGCCAAAAATCACAATCACAACCACTCCCGGCCACGTGGAGCGTGCCGCGAGCGTGGGATGCGCTGAGCCGCTTTGGGAATCTGTTGATGTCTCGGCGGTGCCCGCCGGGAGCGCGAACAGCAGGGCGATGAAGAGAATCGAGCGGATCATTGGCTTACTCCCTCTCCTTCCCAGGGAGACAGTTGGGTGAGCGTGAGGCGTCGGCGTACGTACTCTCTTGCGAAACGCACCATTGGCAATGCCTGGCGGTTCACCCTCACCCTGGCCCTCTCCCTAAGAGGGAGAGGGGAAGTACATTTACTCGCTCAGTTTCAATTTCGGCACTGCGCGACGGACTTCCGCGGCTTCCAGGGTTTTTACGGCCCAGTTGGCGTCGCCGAGTTTGTCCAGGGAATAGCTGGTCGCCACGCCCAGCACGGGGAAGCCGACGTCGCGGACAGAGCGGATGACGGTGGGGGCGTCCTCTATGATCAGGCAATCCTTCGGATGAAACTCGCGGCCGTGCTTTTCTGAAAGCAATCGCACGGTCTGAAGGTACCCCGACGGGTCGGGCTTGCCGACAGTCACGTCCTCGGCGGCGGTAATAATCGGGAAGCAGTCGCGGAGAGCGATGCCTTCCAGCATTGCCTCGATCTCTTCGCGCAACGCCCCCGAGCAGATCGCGAGCGGACATCGCCGCCAGAGCGAGCGGACGAACTGCTCGACGCCGGGCAGCGCCCCGAACTCCTTGCGATAAATAAGGTCCATCATGACTTCGCTCTTGCGGGCCATGAGGGCGAGAAAAAGCTTGGGGGAAAGATCCAGACCGCGCTTCTGATAGACGTGGCGGAACGCGCCCTTGTCGTCGAATCCGATTAGCTCGCCGTAATACTCTTCTTCGGTGAGGACGATGTGCTCCGTGGCCAGCACGTTGCGAAACGCCCGGAAGTGCAACGGCTCGCTGTTCACGAGCACGCCGTCGAAATCAAACAACACGGCGGCGGGCCAATCGGACATGCGGGAAACGTATCGGGAAGGGAGCGGGGGTTCAAGGGTTCAAGGGTTTAAAGGTTCAAAGGGCGGCGAGGCTGGGTCGTCAAGTTTCGGTTTGCAGTTTGCAATCCATCCCATCCCAATTGCAAAGTGCAAAGTGAAAATTGAATGCCGCCCGTACCGCTCCCCGGCCGACCTCTTGAACCCTTGAACCCTTAGACTCTTGAACCCTTATTGGTATGATCCGCCCACACGATGGCCAAGACTGAACCGCAGCTCGACGTTCTTGTGTTAGGCGAACACCCTTGCGCATACTTTGCCGCGGCGCTGGTCGCCGCCAATTCCAAGCTCCGGGTCCTTCACACCACGATCCCTGATGACGGGCAAAACGACCGGCTCGTCGTCATCAACCCCGAGTTTTTCAAGCTCCATCCGATGCTCGAGCCGCTGCGGCGCAAGCTCGAAATGACGGCGGTGTACGGGCTGCAGTTCTTCTCGCCAGATCCGGCGATTCGCAGCGAGTACCGGAGCAAATCAACGCTGGCGTTCGTAGCTTCCTACAAGGCCGTGCGTGCCGCGATGATGAAGGTCGCCGAAGCGCAGGGCGTGGAGCTGGCCAATCCGAAGGCGCTTCAGATTCACCGGCTCGATGAGCATGGCGCCGAGGTGACCGTGGGCAAGACGGACGTGCGGCCCAAGGTGCTGGTGCTCGGAGGATTGCTCCCTGAGCCGCAACAGAAGATGCTCGGGTTGCCGGATGCGTGGGGGGCGGACGTCGTGCATCGGTATACGTTCGTGAAGCTCTCCGGGGCGAAATGCCCGGATCTGGGTAGCCGGCCGGTGATCCCGATGTCGCTGAATCTAAAAGAGATGCTCTGCTGGGGCTGGTTATTGCCGGGCCCGAAGGGGATGCAACTGGCGGTGGAACAGCCGGTGGAATCGCTGGGAAAGATTCGGCCGACGGAACTGCTGGCGCATTGGGTGGACGTGCTGCGGGGCAATGGGGTGTTGAACGGCAGGGGGGACCTGTCGTTGGACTCGGCGGAGTCGATCGATCTGCCGCTTGCGGGGGCCCTGGCCCACGAAGGCGTCGCCAACCGCACGCTCCTCATCGGCCCGGCGGGGGGCTTTTACTCGGCGTGCAGCGAAGACATTTACCCCAACTGCTGGAGCGCCCTGTATGCCGCGGATGCGGTAAAGAAGGCGCTCAAAGAGCAGCATCTGCAAGACGCCCTGCATCCCTACCGCCACCGCTGGCGCACGACCCTCGGCGACTACCTCCGCGGCCCCCAGCAGAACCTCCGCTTCCTGCTGCCGATGGTCTACCGAAACCAGAAAATGACCACGCGACTGACCGAGTCGATCCTGATGGGTAAGAGCGTAGTCCGATAATTGCGCCGTCCGATAATAGTGGTCCAGTAATGATTATGACCGCATTAAAGTTGTTAATTTAGGTAATATAGGTATTCTACATGCGACTTTGTGCAGGCCGGTTTCGCGGCAAAACCGGAAAATTCTGCGCGGCGATGTGAGAAATTCACCATAAACGTTGGCTTGAACTAGAGTTAAATTATTTCTCGTGAGTCGGCAAAACGCTACAGAGGGCGCGAAAGCCGCGCCGATGAGACGAGCATCGACGCAAGCCATAAGTCGATAGCGGCGGCGATGGAATCGCCGGCTAAGGATTCAAACGCCGGTCTGGCTGCCCGGCACCGCGGAGAGCACGATGAACGTGAACAACGTCGGATCCAGTTCCCCCGTCCAAAAGATCGTCAACAACCCCGTCCAGAAATCGATTCCCGCGGACGCGCCCAAACAACTGCGCGCCACCGATCGCCTGGAGCTTTCGGGCGCGAGCCACCTTCTCAAAACGCTGAAAGCGACCGACGTGCGCGTGGATAAAGTGGCCGCGATCAAGGCGCAGATTGAGGCCGGAACCTACGAGGATGACAAAAAGCTCGATGCCGCCGCGAGCAAATTGCTGGATGAACTGAGCAAGTAAGCGCGACGAACTCCACGATCGTTCACCTTTGTTTAGCCGCCTCGCTTGCCTGCGGTGAGCGCAGTCGAACTGCGAGGCGCGTTTCGCGCGAGCGAAAAGAAAACGCCCCGCAAGCGAGGCGGCTAAACGAAAGCATGCTCAAGGCCTTCCGCGCTATGCACGTCCTTCCTGCACCGTAGGATGAAGCGCTGGTGGGCAGCGATTTATCCGCCACCAATTCCCCCGATCGCTTCAGCCTGACCGTAGCCGCTGACGACGCGCTGCGCTGCCCGGCGTGCGATTACGACCTCCGCGAATCAAAATCTTCCGGCAGGATTACATCCGATAACCATCTCACGCCGTGCGGCTCACGGCTTTCATAAGTTGAGCCGCCTTGTGATTGATTCGTTCGGCTTGCGCAGACGATACACCCCGTACGCGTGGGCCTTACGGGACGCACATTTCTTCCCTCGATGAAGCAGGTGCGGCCGGTGGTCGCGCCGGTGCTGGCGTTTGTGGCCGCTTCGATGGACCGGGGCTATCAGACCGATTTCTGGCATCACCTGGCCCGCGGGCGCGAGATCGTGCGGCAGGGGGTTGTCGTCGACGCCGACCCGTTCACCTTCACGGCCGGCGGACATCTCCTGCGCGATGCGAACTGGCTTACACAAGTCGGCTACTACCGGCTGTTCGAGTGGGGGGGACTGCCACTCACACAATTTGTAAATGCGCTGATCCTTGCCACGACGTTGGCGGTGCTGTTTCGGTTGTGTCGGCGGGTTTCCGGGTCGTCCGCCGCGGCCATGGGGGTGGGGGTGTTCGTGTTTCTCGGACTCTGGCAGCTTTTCCTGATCCGCCCGCAGACGCTGTCGCTGCTGCTGTTCGTGATTCTGCTTGGAGTGCTGCATGAAGCGGTCCATCGTCCGCGGCTGCTGTTTGTGCCGCCGATCATTATGTCGTTATGGGCCAATGTGCACGGGGGATTTCCAATTGGGCTCGTGCTGATCGGGGCGTTCGCGGTGGCCGGCGTGGTCGATCCGATCCATCGATTCATCCGGGCAATTCGGGGCCATAAGCCGTCTCAGTTTCAGGCCGTGACGACCGATACAAATACGGAGATTGGCGCTTCAGAAGGCGCAATGGGCTCGCCGTTTGTGGGAGCCGATGAGTGTGCGGAATCGAAGGGGCGAAGGATCGCATTCTTCCACCTTCTTTGCCTGGCGGGAAGCGCCGGCGCGACGCTCCTGAACCCGTACGGGTGGAAGGTTTATCAATACGTCGGCGACATAGCCCACACGGCTGCCGCCCGGCACGTGGAGGAGTGGCTTCCGCCGACGATTGATCTTTGGATCGGGAAGGTTTTCTGGGCCTCGGTTCTGGCAGTTATTTTGCTTTACGTCGCGAGCCGCCGTCGGCCGACTGTTCGCGAGATGTGCCTGATCGTCTGCTTCCTGCCGCTGGCGAGCAGGTCGATGCGAATGGTGGCGTGGTGGTTGCTGGCGATGGCGCCGATCATCGCGTCGCTGCTGTCGGCGACGCTGATGCGCAACTCGGAGGCGCGGCTGGCCCGTAGGTCATTGGCCGCGGCGGCAATTTTGGTCCTTTTGGCGGGCGTATCGGTGATGAGCCTCCCCTGGCTGGACCGATACAACCCGTTATTCGCCGGCGTGCGAAGTTCGCATCGCACCGAAGCTGACCTGAATGCCGTCTGTCAGCGAGGCCTTGCCGGGCCCTCGGCCAATGCCCGCGTGTTTGCCCGGCTTGAATGGGGCGAGTATCTGGATTGGGCCTTGGGTCCGGAGCGACGCGTGTTCATGGACGGACGCATCGAAGCGTATTCCGACCCGCAGTGGAAGGAGTATTGCACGATTACGTCCGGGGCAGCCGGATGGGAGCAACTATTGGACGGGTACAAGGTCGATTGCCTGATGCTCGACACGACGTACCACGGCCGGTTGCTCTCAAAAGTGCGCCGCTCCGAAATGTGGAGAGAGACGTGTGCTTCGGGGTCGGCAGTCCTTTTTGTGCGTCAGAATCGTCAAAGAGTCGCGTCAATAAATCCATAATTGTTTACCAAATGTTGTAGTCGGTCGATATAGTTGCGCAAGGGAATGTATATTCCGCAGGCATGGGTCGATGGGTTGTTCTGGAGGAAACCGTCAATTTTATGGACGATGACCCCTTCTCGGGTTGGGGCCTGCGGTCGGTGGAGCTTGCTGACCGGGCCGTCCTCGATCCTTATTTCACTTCCCTTTCCGAGCCCCTCTCGGATTACACGTTCTCTCAGCTTTTCACCTGGCGGAACAGCCTCCGCATCCTTTGGAAGATGATTGACGGGCACCTGTGCGTCTTCGCCAACGGCACCGGCGACCTGACGCTCCTCCTTCCCCCCATCGGCGACACCCACAGCGACCGCGCGCTCAAAGGCGCTTACGAATTAATGGACGATTACAACGTCCGTCACGGCGTACCTCACCGCAGCCGCGTCGAATACGCCAGCGAAGAACTCCTCGCCCGCTTCGACCGCGCCGGCATGCATGCGCGCCCGATGGGCGCTGACTACCTCTACGACGTCAACCGCATGATCGACCTCGCCGGCGGCGACCTCGCCAGCAAGCGCCAGGCGAAAAACCGATTCATCCGTAACTATCCCTTCCGCGTCGAAGCCTACAGCCGCGAGCGACACCTCGCCGACTGCATGCAGCTCCTGGACACGTGGAAAATCCACCAGGACGCGCAGCACCTGGAAGAGCCGGATTCCAACGCGCTCAAGCGCGCCAAGGAATCCGTGGC
>JAQGHH010000361.1 GCA_028288945.1 Phycisphaerales bacterium | reverse complement strand
GGCTGGCACACGACGATCTTCCCCCCCTACTTCGTGGCCGGTGCCGTGTACGGCGGGTTCGCCATGGTGCTCAACCTGGCCATCCCCGCCCGAAAATACTTCGGCCTCGAAGACATCATCACCCTTCGCCATATCGAGAATTGCTGCAAGGTCATGCTGGCGACCGGCATGATCGTCGCGTACGCGTACACGCTGGAATTCTGGACCGCCTGGTTCGGCGGCAACCACTTCGAGCGTTTCGCGTTCATGAACCGCGCGTTCGGCCCCTACGCCTGGTCGTTCTGGGTCATGGTCTTCTGCAACGTCGTCGCCCCGCAGTTCCTGTGGGTCAAAAAGTTCCGCACCAACCTGCTGATCGTCTTCATCGTCGCGACCTTCGCCAACATCGGCATGTGGTTCGAGCGGTTCGAGATCATCATCACGTCGCTGACGCGCGACTTCCTGCCGTCGAGCTGGTACGCGTTCAAGCCGACGCCGATCGACTTGATGATGCTCGCAGGCAGCTTCGGCCTCTTCTTCACGCTGTTCCTGCTCTTCTGCCGCTTCCTGCCCGTGGTGGCGATGGCGGAAGTGAAATCGGTGATGCCCCAGGCCCACGCCCACGGAAACGGCGAGCATGCCGATCACCATAAGTCCGACTTCCAGCCCGACGAACACCACCGTCCCGGGCCGGGCGTCGAGCCGTCGTTAACTCCGGCCTGATTGGCCGTGCTGAACCGGAATCGTCATGAGCACAGTCATCGAAGAACCTCGCGAAGAGACCGAAATCGCCTCCGAGGAAGAAACCACGGAGCTGGTCGGCCTGCTCGCGGAATTCAAAGACGTCGACTCGATCATGAAAGCCGCACGCGGCGTCCGCAACGCGGGGTTCATCCGCTGGGACGTCTACAGCCCCTTCCCCATCCACGGCATCGACGCCGTCATGGGCATCAAGCCCACCATCCTACCCTGGCTGGTATTGGGCGGCGGGCTCAGCGGATTGATCGGCGGACTGACGCTTCAGTGGTTCGTCAACGCCTATGACTACCAGTTCATGATCAGCGGCAAGCCCTACTGGAGCCTGCCGGCCAATATTCCGGTCATCTTCGAGTGCACGGTGCTGCTTTCGGCGCTCACCGCCGTTTTCGGCATGCTGATGCTCAACCGCCTGCCGATGCATTACAACCCGCTGTTCAAGAGCGAGCGGTTCCGTCGGGCGACCGACGACCGCTTCTTCATCGCGATCGACGCGCAGGACGCGAAGTTCGACGAGCACGACACCGCCGCCCTGCTCGAAAGCCTGGGCGCTACCGCCGTGGAGACCGTCGAGGATTAAAAGCCCCATGGCACACGACACGCACGATAAAACTCCCTCGACGCTGCCCTACGCGACCTATGAGGTTCACGCGCCCCGGCTGCCCCGTATCCCGTTTATAGCGGTCTCGGTCGGGCTGATCGCGGTCGTCGGCAGTTGGATTCCGCTGGTGCTCTTCGCCCGCGCCCGCGTCATCACGAGCCCCGAGCCGCGGGTGTCGTTCGTGCAGGACATGGGCACGCAGCCCCGCTACAACGCGCAGCAATCGAGCGAAGTCTTCGAAGACGGCCGCGCCGCCCGCCTGCCCATCCCGGGCACCGTCGCCCGCGGGCATCTGGACGAAGACGATCATTACTTCCACGGCTTCACCCGCGTAAAAGGCGAAGACGGCAAGCCCGTCGCCAAGTTCTTCGACACCTTCCCCGAACGTGTGAAAGTCACCCCGGCCCTCGTTAAACGCGGCCAGGAGCGGTTCAACATATACTGCTCGGTGTGCCACGGCCTCGACGGTACCGGCCACGGACAGGTCAACGAAATGGCGATCGACGACAAGGACCCCAAGTGGGTGCCGGTCGCCTCATTGCCCTCGGACGCGGTGCGTGCCCGGCCGGTCGGGCACATTTACAACACGATCAACGTCGGCATCCGCAACATGAGCGGCTACGGTGCGCAGGTCCCGGTGGCCGACCGGTGGGCGATCGTCGCCTACGTGCGGTCGCTGCAATACGGCCAGAACGCCCCGGAAGAAGCCGTCCCGGCGGACAAGCGCAACTCGGCGCAGGCCGCCGCGAAGTAATAAGTCATTGGATTGGTGCAGGATATTTCTGCGAGGTTTGGAGAGCCCAACGTGAGCCATTCGTCAGACAGCACAACCCGCACCGACGACCGCACGCAATTCGCGGGCGGCGGCAAGCTTTTCAAGATCGGCGCCACCATGGCCGTCGCCGGTTTGGGCCTGGCATTGATCATGGGCTTCGGCGGCCCGACGCCTTTCCGACGATTTCTCTTCAGCTACCTCGTCGCCCTCGCGTACTTCCTGAGCCTGGCTTTGGGGTCGCTGGCGTTCGTGCTGCTTCAGCATCTGACGCGCTCCGGCTGGAGCGTCGGCGTCCGCCGCGTCGCGGAGAACATCGCATCGACGCTCCCCGCGCTGGGCGTGCTCGCGATTCCGATCGTGCTGTCAGTGATGATGGGGAACGGCTACCTCTACCGCTGGGCGATTCCCGAGAACGCCGAGCGTTCGATCCCGGGTGCCCACGAAGCCGCCGCCAAAGGCGAGGACGAAGTCCCCCCCGCGCCCGCCGCCAAGTCCGCCGGCGCGCCAAAGCAGATCATTCAGGAAGAGGCCGTTGAAAGCACCGATCGCCCCGAGAACCCCAGGGATTTCAAGCTCGACGCGCTGACGCTCATGAAACGCGACTTCGGCCTTCATTGGCTGAACCCGTGGTTCTTCATTCTTCGTGTGGTCGTCTATTTCCTGGTCTGGTCGGGGATCGCGGTCTGGTATCGCAAGCAGTCCATTCTGCAGGACAAGACGGGTGACGCGAACATTACCCTGGCCATGCAGGCCCGTTCCGCCCCGGCGCTCGTGGCGTTGGGCCTTACGCTCACGTTCGGCGCTTTCGACCTGCTCATGTCGCTGGACCCCCATTGGTACAGCACGATCTTCGGCGCGTACTACTTCGCCGGGTGTGCCGTCGCGAGCTACGCCCTGCTCACGTTGATCGTCTTCCTTCTCCAGCGCTCCGGTTACCTGCGCGACAGCATCAACATCGAGCACTACCACGACCTGGGCAAGTACATGTTCGCGTTCACGTTTTTCTACGGCTACATCGCGTTCAGCCAGTACATGCTGCTCTGGTACGCCAACCTCCCGGAAACCACCGCGTGGATGGCCCGCCACGGCGCGAGCACCGCACACCCGAACGCATTTTCGGGCGTGATCGTGACGATCCTGTTCTGCAAGATATTGGTCCCGTTCGCCGCTATTTTATCGCGACACGTGAAGCGCGCCCGCGGCGTACTCGCCTTCTGGGCGGTGTGGATTCTCGTGTTCCAGTTCGTGGATATGTACTGGATTGTGATGCCCGAGCTACGCGGCGTCGGCCTTTCGCCGCGGCCCGCCGATCTGGCCTGCCTGGTCGGCGTGGGCGGCGTATTCCTGGCCGTGCTCAGCCGCAAGATGTCCGCGGCGAGTCTGCGGCCGATGGCCGACCCGCGCCTCCCCGAGACCCTTGCCCACGTGAACGCTTACTAGAGGTGCCCCATGGCGATGACCCAACAAGCAAATGCCCCGCTCATCATCACCATCGGCGCGGTCTCCGGCCTCCTGCT
>JAQGHH010000606.1 GCA_028288945.1 Phycisphaerales bacterium | reverse complement strand
GACAAGGCCTACCTCCGGCACGGCGGCAAGCCAGTCGTGGCCGTTTGGGGCATCGGGTTCAATGACCGCCGCAAGTATTCGCTCGACGATTGCCGCCGGCTGATCGAATTCTTGAAGGACGATAAATCCTACGGCGGGTGCACCGTAATGGTCGGCGTGCCCACCGGCTGGCGCACGCTCGATGCCGACGCGGTTCCCGACAAGGCGCTGCATGAAGTCATTCTGAAGGCGGACGTGATCAGTCCCTGGACCGTCGGCCGCTTTGATTCGCCGGAGTCGGCCACGCTTCACGTCCGCCGACGTGTCGAGCCCGATCTTGCCTGGTGCAAACAGCAGGGCAAGGAATATCTCCCGGTCGTCTTCCCCGGCTTCAGTTGGCATAACCTGAATCCCAAATCCCCGCTCGATCAGATCCCTCGCCGTAAGGGACAGTTCCTCTGGACGCAGTTCGTCCAGGCGAAGAAGATCGGCGCGACGATGGCTTACGTCGCCATGTTCGACGAAGTGAACGAAGGGACCGCCATCTTCAAATGCACGAACGATCCGCCGACGGGAGAGAGCCCATTCCTCACCTATGAGGGGTTGCCGAGCGATCACTATCTGTGGCTGACGGGCACGGCCGGGCGCATGCTCCGCGGTGAGGTCCCGGCGACGGACGCCATTCCACAACGGCGTTGATCGCGGGGATGTGGAGCGTGGAGCGTGAATGAGAATGTGACCCGACAAACGTGCTACTAGCCCGCCCGACCTAAAACGCTCCGTGAGTTTTCAGAGCCGGGGCGTGTCGCCCCGGTCGGGCCGAAGGCCCGATGCGGAGCTTCGCTCCGACCGGGCCGACACGGCCCGGCTCTGAAGTTACCGGATAAATTAGACCGGTGGGACCGCTACTCTCTATAGGGAATTTTTCACGCTCCACGCTCCACTTCCACGGATTCCCGTCAGCCCGCGGCTTAACGCGCCTACCATAGCATCCCAGTCATGACTCAGGCGGAGGCGGCACAATCCGGTTCCCTACGCGTCCTGCCCCACGCGGCAGCCGACCCGGCAGAAACGCGCACGCTCGTCCGCACGCTGCTCTGGCTGTCGATCCCCGTGTTCGCCGAGAACGTCCTGCACATGATGGTGGGGATCAACGACGTCTATCTTGCCAGCCATCTTCCCGACCATTCCGCCGACGCCACCGCCGCCATCGGGGTGGTCACTTACGTCATCTGGCTCCTGGGTTTGCTCGCCGGGGCAATCGGCGCGGGAAGCACGGCCATCATCGCGCGGGCCGTGGGCGCTAAACATCAGCGTCTGGCCAACAGCGTCTGCGGCCAATCGGTGACGGCGGCCGTCCTCGGGGGCGTCCTGGTCACGCTGATTTCCGCGATGTTAGCCGTGCCGTTGGCGCGGGCCACCGGATTCAAGGGCGACAACGGCGCGTTCGGCTTCGCCGTCTATTACCTCCGCGTGCTGGGCCTGGGGGTTCCGCCGATGATGCTCATGCTCGTCGCAAACGCGTGTCTGCGCGGGGCCGGCGATTCGCTCACGCCCGCCGTGGCGATGATCGTCGTGGACGTGGTGAATGTCGTGTGCAGCTTCGCGCTCACGCGCGGGTGGTGGGGGCTCCCGGTCATGGGGTTCCGCGGCATCGCCGTCGGCACAGTCATCGCCTACGTCGCGGGCGGCCTGATTCAATTCGGCGTGCTGGTGAGCGGGCGCGGGAAAATCCGCCTCTTCCTCCACCGCCTGCGGCCCCACTGGCTGACGCTCAAGCGCGTGCTGCGCATCGGCCTGCCCAACGGCGCTGAGGGGTTGATCACCTGGGTCGCGCAGTATTCGATCCTCTCGGTCATCGTCCGCATCGATCACGCGAACGTGCTCGCCTCGGCCCACATCATCACGATCCGCATCGAGAGCCTGAGCTTCATGACCGGCCTGGCGGTCGCGACAGCCGCGGCCACGGTCGTCGGCCAGAGCCTCGGGATGAAGAACCCGCGCCGCGCGACCCACGCCGCCCATCTCGCCTTCCTGCTGGGCTGCGGCGCAATGACCCTCGGCGGAATCCTCTTCATCCTCTTCCGCCATTCACTGGCCCACGCCCTGGCCGGGAATGAAGAGGTCGCCGCCCTGGCCGCCAAGTGCCTGCTCATCACGGCGTTTTCACAGCCCGCGTTCGCCGCCTCGCTCATCTACAGCGGCGCGCTCCGCGGCGCGGGCGACACGTTCGTCGTCATGATCATCAACATCGCCAGCGTTGCCGCCCTGCGGCTCGTCGCCGTGCTGATCCTGACGCTGGGCTTTCATCAGGGCCTCCAGACCGTTTGGATCGTCCTCGCCTGCGAGCTCACCCTGCGCGGCATCTTCATGGCCGCGCGCTTCCGTCATGGCGGATGGCGTCACATTACCGTCTGAAAAACCTGCCCACGCCCATCTCGCGTTTTGGTCGGCCGTCCGCGTCGAAACCGCCTAAAAAACCCTCCGTTTTTGCGCGCACCGGTGCTATGATTTCGCGATGGCATTGAAAGACGTGGATATAGAATCCGGCATGCGCCGGCTCGCCGACCGTCGGATCGAAGAGGCGATCCGCGAGGGCAAGTTCGACAACCTGAAAGGGGCGGGGGAGCCTCTCGATCTCGAACCCATGCCCGCCGACGAAAACGCCCGCATGACCTGGTGGGCGCTGAAGATCCTTCGGAACAATGACTTCATCCCGGAAGAAGTCCGCTGGCGCAAACAGATCGACAATCTGAAAGCCGAGCTCGGCAAGGCCACGGCGGAATCCCGCGTCGCCGCCCTCGTGCACGCGGTCAACGCGCTCGTAGACAAGCTCAACACCCTCGGCACCAACGCCCTGCAATCGCCGGTCGCCCCGCTATCCCTTGATGTCCAACTCCAGAAGCTGCGGGATCGCCTGACCGCCCCGCCCCCGTTTGCCACCGTCGTGCGCCTGCCTGACCCGCCGCCCGTGGCGGCCCGCCGATGCGCCAAAAAGGGATGCGAGACGAGCAACCCCGTCTCCGCCCAATTCTGCCGCCGCTGTGGCGCGAGCATGGTCTGAATCGCTGGCGGTCTGGGCGGGCCGCGGATACATTCTTCGAATCAGAATTGAACGCAGAGGCGCGGAGACGCCGAGGCAGAACTAGAAAAAATACCTGGGTGAGCGCGCATCGAGCGGAACGGCTCAACCATGGCAGGATTTTTTCTCACCTTCCTCCAACCTCTGCGTCTCCGCATCTCTGCGTTCCATTCCGAATTCAAAACGCCGAACGTCACTTCATCTCTGGAGGTTTCGCATGAACCGCCGTGAATTCCTTTGTGCGGGTGCAGCGGGATTGGCCGCTTCGGCATTGGGCGGGTACGTCGCCGCGGCCGCAGACCAGAAGCCGCTGCGCGTCGGCCTGATAGGAACAGGCTGGTACGGCAAGGCCGACCTCTTCCGCCTCATCCAGGTCGCGCCGGTTGAAGTGGTCTCCCTCTGCGACGTCGACAGCCAGATGCTCGCCGGCGCCGCCGACATGGTCGCCACGCGGCAGGCCTCGCACAAAAAGCCCCGCACCTACGGCGATTACCGCGAAATGCTCAAGGAGAAGGATCTCGACGTCGTTCTCGTCGGCACGCCCGACCACTGGCACGCGCTGGCGATGATCGCGGCCCTCGAGGCGGGGGCGGACGTCTATTGCCAGAAGCCCATCAGTGTTGACGTCGCCGAGGGTCAGGCGATGCTCGCCGCCGCCCGCAAGCACAAGCGCGTGGTGCAGATCGGCACGCAGCGCCGCAGCACGCCGCATTTGATCGAGGCCCGCAATCAGATCATCAAGGAAGGCCGCCTGGGCAAGATCGGCCTCGTCGAGATCTACTGCTACTACCACATGCGAGCCGGCGAAATCCGCCCGACGGCAATCCGCCCGCCAACCTCGATTACGAAATGTGGACCGGCCCCGCGCCGTTGCGCCCCTACAACAAGCTGGTGCATCCTCGGAGCTGGCGCGCGTTCACGGAATACGGCAACGGCATCGTCGGCGACATGTGCGTCCACATGTTCGACATGACCCGCTGGATGCTCGACCTGGGCTTCCCCCAGCGCGTCTCCTCCTCCGGCGGAATCCTCATCGACAAAAAGAGCAAGGCCAACATCTCCGACACCCAGTCCGCTACATTCGACTACGAGGACCTAAAGGTCCTCTGGCAACACCGCACCTGGGGCGATCTGCCCACCGGCTTCGCCTACTCTGAAGACGGGTGGAAGCAATCACCCCTCACCCACCCACGCTACCCCTGGGGAGCTACCTTTTATGGCGACAAAGGCACGCTCGAAGCCAGCGTCATGGGCTACACCTTCACCCCAAGCGGCCGGGGCCAAGCCGTCCACAAAGACGTGGTCTACGAACTGGAGCAATACCCCGAAGACAAGACGGAAAAAGACCTGGAAAAGCACGTCGCCCCCGCCATTCGCGGCCACATGAAAAACTTTTTAGAAGCCATTGCCACCCGCGGCCGCCCCGTCGCCGACATCGAAGAAGGCTACACTTCCACGACGAGCTGCATCCTCGCCAACCTCGCAATGCAAACCGGCCGCACGCTGACATGGGACCAGGCCGCCGGCCGCATTGCAGGAGACGACGCCGCCAACCGCCTCCTAAAAAGGCCATATCGTAAACCATGGGTTCACCCGGCCGATGCAGGGGCGTGAACGCGCGTTGCCCGTG
>JAQGHH010000339.1 GCA_028288945.1 Phycisphaerales bacterium | reverse complement strand
GCATTCCGGCCAGCAGCGGCTCGATGTCGAGCTCGGCGGCGGCGGGGATTTCTCTCAGCGACAGCTTCTCGGCCACGGCGCGGTCGATCTTGCCGAGGTGGCCGACGGGTTGGCCGCCCCACTCGATTCTGCCGCTGGCGGCAGGGGCGAAGCCGGGGCGGGGGTCGGGGATGATCGCGACGGCGCGGTTGGCGTCGAGGCGACGGAGGAGCGATTCGACCGCTCCGCGGACGTCGCGGAGGTCGTGGCCGCCCACCATCGCGAGCCGGCGGCGCTCGACGGGGTTGCCCGCCGGGTCGCGCCAGAAGGTTGAGCCGATCTCGAAGAGGCGGGGCTCGATGCCGCCTGCGGTTTCGTTGTGGCGGACGGATTCGAGCAGGCCGGGGAGAATGCTTGGGCGGAGGTGGGCGTCCGCCTTGCGCACGGTGTGCTCGGCTCGCAGGAGCGGCGCGGTCGGATGAGCCCCGGCGGGGGCAAAATCGTTGGCGAGCAAGTCGCTGACGAAGCTGAAGGTGATGGCCTCAAAGAATCCGCCGCCGACGAGGGTGAGGCGGACGGTCTCCATCGCGTCGGCAATTGGGTTTGGCGGGGTGACGCGGATCGAAATTTCATCCCTGACGGGGACCTTGTCGTACCCGACCACCCGCGCCACTTCCTCGACCAGGTCCACCTCGATGTTCAGATCGAGGCGGTAACTGGGAATGGTACATTCGACATGGTCATTGCGCAAAACGGGCTGGAGCTGCAATCGACGCAGTGCCTCAATGACGGTCGCGGGCGGGAATTCGACGCCCAGGATTTGCGTAAGCCGGGCGAGGCGGAGGGTGAGCGTTTTGGGTTGCCAGCCGGTCGCGCCGGCTTCGACGAGCCCGCTGAACAGTTCGCCGCCCGCGGTTTCGAGGATGAGCTGTGCGGCACGGAGGCTGGCGCGCTGCGGGAGCAGCGGGTCGATGCCGCGCTCGAAGCGGTAGGAGCTGTCGCTGCGGAGGTCGAGGGCGCGGGAGGTCTTGCGGACGGAAAGCGGGTCGAAGCGAGCCGACTCGATCAGCACGTCCGTCGTGCCGGCGGAGACTTCGCTGTCGTGGCCGCCCATCACGCCGGCGATCGCCACGGGCCGGGCGGCGTCCGCGATGACCAGCATGTCGGTCGTGAGCGTGCGCTCCTTGCCGTCGAGACTGACGATCTTCTCGCCCTGCTTCGCCCGGCGGACGATGATCTTTCCGCGTTCGACCTTGCGGAAATCAAACGCGTGCAGCGGCTGGCCCGTTTCGTAAAGGACGTAATTGGTGACATCGACCACGTTGCTGATCGGACGGATGCCAACCGCTTCGAGCCGGCGGGCGAGCCACGCGGGGCTGGGGCCGATCTTCACGTTGCGGATGAGGCGGGCGGTGTAATGGGGACAGAGGTCCGTCGCTTCGATGCCGACGGAGACCGCTGATGCGGTCGGGGGGCCGGACTCTTTCGCCCGGGGGGCGATGTCGCGGAACTCGCGGTTGAGCAGTGCCGAAAGCTCGCGGGCGACGCCGACGTGGGAGAGGCAGTCGCCGCGGTTGCTGGTGACTTCGACGTCGAGGACGGGATCGTCGCCGTGGCGTTCGATGTTCTCGACCGGGAACCCGCCGTAGGTCAGGCTCTCCCCGGCGGCCTGCGCGTCGAGCGTGCCGGGGAGAAAGTCACGGAGCCATTCGAGGCTGGTTTTCATGGTGTCAGCACGCGGTCCACATGGGCGAGCCGCCCATGTCACAATTGAGTTTCCCGTAGGGTCCGCTTCAGCGGACGAGGTTTGCGGCAGCCCGGAAATTCGCGTCCGCTGAAGCGGACCCTACAGGACTCTGCCTACTGCCTGCTCCCTATTCGGGTTGGCACTGTATTCGGCGGCTTGGGGGTGTCAACTCGCCGATCTTGACGATCGGGCCTAGTTACGGTTAGACTTGCGAATCTTTTCAGTGCCCGTTGGGAGGTGGGCCGGGCGACAGAGGCACCGGCGGCCTTGTCCGAAAGGAGCGAGGGTCAATCGTGGCGAAGACAACCGCAAAGAAGCTGAAGAAGCCCTCGAAGGGTAAGCAAGCCCGTACCGCCGTGGCGGCCAAGGTGAAGAAGGCCCTCCCCACCAAGAAGGCGGTTTCCAAGCCTGCCAAGCTGGTGAAAAAGGCCGTGGTAGCGGCTAGCGCCAAGAGCGCGAAGAAGCCGGCCTCGAAGGCCGCCTCCGCCAAATCGCCG
Organism: Phycisphaerales bacterium; assembly: GCA_028288945.1. Classification (GTDB taxonomy): domain Bacteria; phylum Planctomycetota; class Phycisphaerae; order Tepidisphaerales; family Tepidisphaeraceae; genus RYN-428. Next base: position 3,000 of record JAQGHH010000339.1, on the reverse strand, counting down.
GCGCCGAAACCTTCCACAAAACCGGCAAAGTTTGCCCGGCCTGCCGAGGCCCCCGCCAAGCCGCCGGCGAATACAGAGGGTAACGCCTTGCGCGACGTGGCGCGCCGCAGCAACGGTTCGCCGGTGCCGCAGTCCGTCCCGGACGCGGTCCCTACGGACGGCAAGCCGCGTAAGAACCAGGCCGGATTCAACTCCCGCGAGCTCGAGCATTTCCGCGACCTGCTGCTGGCCAAGCGGCGCGAGCTGATCGGCGACATGAGCGCCATGGAGCGCGAGGCCCTTCGCAGCACCGGCAGCTCCAACCTCTCGAATCTCCCCATCCACATGGCCGACATGGGGACCGACAACTACGAGCAGGAATTCACTCTGGGCCTGGTCCAGAAAGACCGTGACCTGCTCCGTGAGATCAACCTCGCGCTGGCCAAGATCCAGAACGGCACCTACGGCATTTGTGAAGGCACGGGCAAGCCGATCGGCAAGGAACGGCTGGAGTATCAGCCGTGGGCCCGCTATTCGATCGACTACGCCCGCACCCTGGAACGCCGCGGGGGAAGGTGATCCGCGCATGGCCCGCCGACCCTTCGCCAATTTTTTTTCGCCTCTCGCGCTCTCCTGTTTTCTCCTCACGACTGTGATCGGCCTCGCGCTGGACCAGTGGACGAAAGTCGAAGCGTTCTCGCGCCTGAAGACGGGCGAGTGGGTCGATCGCCAGGGCGTCCCGCGCGTCGATTCCAACACCTATGAGTTCATCCCCGGCTGGCTCCACTTCCACGTCACGACCAACCCCGGCGCGGTCTTCGGCGTAGGCCCGGGCAAGCGGACGCTGTTCATCACCGTCTCACTGGCGGCGATCGTCTTCATCTTCTACCTGTTCTCCGTGAGCGGTCGGCAGCGGGGATACCAGATTATCCTGGGCATGCTCATGGCCGGGGTGCTGGGCAACCTCTACGACCGGGCAAAATTCGGCTACGTCCGCGACATGATCCTCGCCCTGCCGGGGAAGTATGTGTTCGGGCATGAGGCCTTCCCCTGGATCTTCAACATCGCCGACTCGCTGCTCTGCACGGGCGTAGCGCTGATGATCCTGCACAGCTTCTTCCACTCCGAGGGAAAATCCGGCAAGCCGGCGACGGCGGGACGTGCGGAAACCTAGGCGGTGCTCGCGCGTCCGGGGGGAGGAATTGAACGCAGAGGCGCGGAGGCGCAGAGGAAGAAATACAAGGGGGAAATAGGGATGAGCTTCCCCCGCCGTGCAGCTCTCTTCGTCCTACCTCTGCGCCTCCGCGCCTCTGCGTTCAATTTCTCTCCGTGCCGATCGCGGAGATAGAATCCCACCATGGCGTCCGTCGGTACGATAGATCGCGATTTCCTCCACCAAGCGGTGCGGCTGGCGATGGGTGGGCGTGGCCACGTCGAGCCCAATCCGATGGTCGGGTGCATCCTCGTCAAGGACGGGCGGGTGATCGGCGAAGGGTTTCATGAGCGCTTCGGCGGACCGCATGCCGAGCCGAACGCGCTGGGCGCCTGCGCCGAATCCCCGACGGGCGCGACGGTTTACGTGACACTCGAGCCCTGCTGCCATACCAACAAGAAGACGCCGCCGTGCGTGCCCGCGCTGGTCGCGGCGAACGTCGCGCGGGTTGTCGTGGGGTGCGTCGACCCCAACCCACAGGTGAGCGGACGCGGGATCGAGCAGCTCCGGTCGGCGGGCGTGCAAGTGGACTTGGTCGAAGACGACTGCTGCCGGCAGTTGCTCGCGCCCTTTGTCGCGGCGACCGTGCACCGTCGGCCGTATGTGACCCTTAAATGGGCGCAGAGCGCGGACGGGAAGGTTGCCGGGCCTGGCGGGAAGCGCGTGCGGATCAGCAACGAGGCATCCCATCGCGTCATTCACGAAGTGCGCAGCCGTTGTGACGCCGTGCTGGTCGGCATCGGAACAGTGATGGCCGATGACCCCCTGCTCACCGTTCGCGGCGTCGAGCCCAAGCGCCCGCTGCTCCGCATCGTTCTCGACAGCGACCTGCGGCTTCCCATGCACAGCCAGCTCGTCCGCACGATCGATCAGGGGCGCGTGATCGATTTCTGCTCGAAGGAGGCGGCGGAATATTCCGGCACCCGCGCGGCGCTGGCGTCCGTAGGCGTCGAAATCCACTCGGTCCCCTCCGATCGCCCCGGCCGCCTGAACCTCGAAAATCTTCTGTCTCAAATCGCGCGTCTTGGCATCACGCATCTACTGGTGGAACCCGGCCCGGCGCTGGCGCAGAGTTTTTTCGCCTGCGGCTGCTGGGACCGCGCCTGGGTCTTCCGCTCCCCCAAAAAGATCGGCGGCCCGACCGCCCCCACCGCCGCGGAACCGCCTGCAAACGCCGTCGCTCAGACGACGATCGACGGCGACGTATTGACCGAATATCTCAATCCCAACGGAATTTATTTCGGGCCATTCCCGTCGGCGGATTTTACATGGGTCGAAGCGGGAAGCGGGAAATCCGAATTCCGAATCCCCGAAACCCGAATCAAGTCCGAATGACGAAATCCGAATGCGGGAGGGCAGGGTTGCGAGGAATCGACGTAGGGCGGACATATTCGCCCACCATCTTCCGTGGACCGGTGCGCAATGAAATGGTGGGCGAGTACGCCCACCCTACTTGGCTAAAACGCCCCAAATTCCCGAGCAGCGCGCATGGGCGGGACGCCCATGTCACAATAGATTTCCCCTTCTTATCTGTGTCCATCGCTCCGCATCTGTGGCGACACTCTTGCCTTTTTCTTCGTCCTTCTTCGCTCCTTCGCGCCTTCGCGGCTACTCCTCCCGCGTATTTTCCAGACATGCTAATGCACCGGTAGCACGTCGATCAGCCGGTCGATCTGTTCGTCGGTGTTGTAGAAGTGCGGGGACGCCCTCAGCCTCCCTTCGCGCAGGGCGATTTCGATGTGGTGCTGCTTTCTCAGCGCGATCACGATCTGCTCGTGGCTGTGCATCGGCGACGTGAAGCTGACGAT
>JAQGHH010000534.1 GCA_028288945.1 Phycisphaerales bacterium | reverse complement strand
GGGCCTGACAATAAGCCGGGGAACCCTGACCTATCAAAGCGGGGGAGGCCGAGTCATCATGGGCGAGCAGACGGGCGCCATCCAGAACTTCAAGTCCATGAATCCTGGCGATCGGCGGGCAATGTGGCATTATCCGGCTCCCGCCGACAATTTAGCGTCGCGGACCGCCACGGGGCTGATGAGCCGACTCGGATTTATCTTCGAGGCCGCGCCGACGCCGAGCCCGATCACTCCGCAACTGACGATCGCCTTCCCGCTCTGGCCCATTTTCGCGGCCGCTGCGCTTCTGCCGGCAGTCTGGATCTGGCAGAAAAGAGTTCAGCAACGAAGAAGCCGGGCGGGGGGCTGTGCCGCCTGCGGGTACGATCTGCGAGCTACGCCCGAGCGATGCCCCGAATGCGGCGCCGCGCCTGCCGCTACGTCAGACGCCCGGGAAAGTTTCCGGAAATGCAACGCCGGCTCGGTCCACGCGGGACGGATTTGATCGATCCTTGCTGACGTTCTATCGCCGGCGCATGACCATCGGGTGGACCGGCACAGGATGAACCGGTACAGCTTGAATTTCGTTCCGCCGCTGCAGATCGAAAGCTTGCCGCTCCAACTGCTGATGGGCCAGCAGTTGTTCGCGCGCCGGTCCTGATGGAACTTGCTGAAGCTCACGCAGCTGCTGCTCCCGCATCTGGGCCAAAAGCGTCTGGTGGTAAGCGTCGATCGCCCGGCGGCGGGCCTCGAGCTCGGCGGCGGTTGGGACGGGCCGGTTTTCCTGCACGAATCGTGGAGCCGCCCGCTCGGCGGCGGGACGACGGGCCGGGATCTGCGGGCGGTGGATCATCACCTCGTCGCCGCGAACGCCTACTTGCCGGGGGCTTGCGACGTCCGTCACTCTCACTCGCGGGATGGGTCTTCCGATTCTCCGCTCGATCGTGCGCACGTCCACGCCGTGGTTGACGTAGCGGCCGTTGACGACTTCGTACCGCGTCACGTTCTTTGTGACGTTGATGAGCGTGACGTTTCGCGTCACCGGCTCGATGTGTTCGCGAAGACGCCGGTCGCCCACGTACCGCTCTTCGACAAAAATGAATGCCCAGAACGGCGGATCGACAATCTCGACGACCTCGGCCCATCCCCTGCGGGCCGGCGGGAGGGGCGCCCAGCCGACGTAGCCGCCGCCGTAACGCCAGACCACCCACGCGCCCGCCCATTCGCGGCCGGGGACCCAGCACCAGCCGAAACCCGTCACGAACGCCCAGCGGCCGTAATGAAAGCAGCACCAGCCGAACGGCTCGTCGCTTACCCAAAGCCACCCGACGTCATCCGTGTAACTCCAATACCCGACCGTATACGGCCGCCAGTCCGGCGGCACGTTGTACGGCTGCCAGCAGGGGCCGTAGTCCGGCACATCGATCCATTGTCCGTACGGAACAAGGTCGTCGTAGAAGTATTCCGCGTCTTCCTCAATTTCGACGCGGTTCACCGGCCCTGTCGAAACCGGCGCGACACTCGTCGTCGGGCCCGTTGTCGTCATGCCCGAGCCTTGCGCAGGCGCAGCCGATTCGTGGACCACCACCCGCTCCCGCACCACTCGGCGATTAGGGTTTTCGCAGCCTGCAATGAGGCCGACGACGAAGCATAGCAATATCAGAATGCCACTGGCGCGATTCGTATCACGCGACATGATTCATCCCCTGCCAACGGCTCCGCAACTCGTCTGATCGGCTATAAACCCTTCGCCTTCATGCAGCGTAGGGAGAGTGCGCCACTCGCGGAATCGGAAAGACCGGTAGTTCGGGATAGGCAACTTGCCGTTGAGCGGCTACGACTTCAGGAGAACCATCCGTAGCACTAAAGTGAGATGAATGCGCCGGTCATTGCTCAGTTCCCGATCCCCGCGATGCCAGTCCGTGCAGGGCGGATTCGACAGATTCCCGCAATGACTGCGCCCATACGTTGTCCAATGCCGCGGCTCTGGTCCGAATGCGCAATCACGTTCCGAATGTCCGTCAGGTGAATTTCTGGAAATGAATGGGGAATTTGTCTAATTTTTGCCACTATTTGTGGCGGCAAGACTTTTGATCAGAAGTACCGCTTGAGCCATAATTTACAATCCAACCGGCTGTCGACGCCCGGGCGCGGCATGTGCCAACTTTTCTCACTTTTTCTCACTTTTCGGGAGTATGCGAAGTGGGAAAATTGCAGTGCTCGCGGGTAAATACCCACCACCCGCGCACTGCCCGCGGCCGCCGGTTTCCACCCGTTGCGGCGAGACGGAAAAACCCGACAATCGCCCGCTTCGAGTGGCGGGACGCCGTTCTGTCCTTCTACACTCTGCGATGGACCCGCTCTGACGGGTGAATTGGTTTCACGACGGGCCAGGAAGAAAATTCTCGTGCGTGTTCCGTAGGGTCCGCTTTAGCGGACGTTTTCGGTGCGAGTCGCACACACGTCCGCTAAAGCGGACCCTACTCCCGGCCCGAACAAGCACTTTTTTGGGAAGGTTAATACCATGGCCGGTCAAGCATTCGGCGTCATCGGGCTGGAAGTGATGGGGCGGAACCTGGCGCTCAACATCGAGCGCAACGGGTTTCCCATTGCGGTCTATAACCGCACCTACGCGAAGACCGAGCACTTCATCAACGAGCTGGCCAAAGGGAAGAATGCCAAGGGCGCGAAGACCATTCAGGAATTCGTCAACCTGCTCGACCGCCCCCGGCGGATCCTCATCATGGTGAAGGCGGGGGCGCCGGTCGATGCCGTCATCGCGGAGCTTAAGCCGTTCCTGCAACCAGAGGATATTGTCATTGACGGCGGCAACTCGCTGTTCACCGACACCGAACGCCGCGTGAGGGAATTGAAGGGGACGGGGATCAAGTTCTTCGGCATGGGCGTGTCCGGCGGCGAAGAAGGGGCCCTCTGGGGGCCCAGCCTCATGCCGGGCGGGGATTTCGATTCCTACCAACATTTGCGGCCGGTGCTCGAGAAGATCGCGGCCAAGGCGCCCAGCGACGGCGTGCCTTGCGTCACCTACTGCGGCGACGGCGGGGCGGGGCACTTCGTCAAGATGGTTCACAACGGTATCGAGTACGGCGACATGGAGCTCATCGCCGAGGCGTACGACCTGCTCAAAAACGTGGGCGGGCTCAATAACGCGCAGCTCGCCGACGTTTTCGGCGAGTGGAACAAGACCGAGCTCCAGAGCTTCCTCATCGAGATCACACAAAAGGTCATCAACTTCCCCGACCCGAAGAATCCGAAAGTGCCGCTGGTCGAGGAGATTCGTGACGTGGTCGGCATGAAGGGGACGGGGACTTGGACGATCAAATTCGCGCTCGACCTGCTGGTGCCCGTGCCGACGATGGCGGCGGCGGTGGACAGCCGCGAGATTTCGATGCTCAAGGCCGAGCGCGAAGCCGCGAGCAAGATCCTCGGCGGCCCATCACCCAAGCCCGTCACGGGAGACCTCAAGCAGTTCATCAACGACGTGAAGGACGCCCTCTATTGCTCGAAGATTTGCTCGTACGCGCAGGGCATGGCCCTGTTGGCCGCGGCCAACAAGCCCAAGGACAAGGGCGGGTTCGACTTCCACATGACGCTGCCCGATCTGCCGATGATCTGGCGGGCCGGATGCATTATCCGTGCGGCTTTTCTCGAAGAGATCACCAAGGCGTTCCGGAGCAATCCGACGCTGGCGAACCTGCTGATCGACGCGCGGTTCCGCGACATGATTGCCAGCCGGCAGGACGCCTGGCGGCGGGTCGTATCGCTGGGCATCAGCAACGGAATCGGCCTGCCGGCATTCAGCGGTTCGCTGGCCTACTACGACAGCTACCGCCGGGCGAGGTTGCCGGGGAATCTGATCCAGGCGCAGCGGGACTTCTTCGGGGCACACACCTACGAGCGCAATGACGCGCCGGGGGCGTTTGTGCATACGGAGTGGAGCGCGTGAATCGTCCTGTTTTGGCTCCCTCTCCCTCCTAGGGAGAGGGCTGGGGTGAGGGTGAAGCGCGGGACGCCAGTGAATGTAGCCTTGCGAAATGCGCCCTCTGGAGCCCCAGCGGTCCACCCTCTCCCCGACCCTCTCCCTGAGAGGGAGAGGGAATTAAGCCACGGAATAAACTGGCACCAGCACCGAACATAACAACGGTGATTGTGTGGTATATTAAGGCATGACACATGGGGCAGACGCCCGGCGGATTTGCCCATGTTATCGGATGGCCCGTCACGTCGTCCGTCTGTGCCGAATAATCGGGATTGCGGAGCCAAATTCTATGCAGCGCAGGGTACAGAACGGCCGGCGGAAAGCCGGGGCGGCGGGTTTTGTCACGACCGAACGGCTTGAGGCGCGGCGGCTACTTTCCGCCGTCGTTCTGGACCAAGCGCCGGCTTTCGACGCTTTCGCCCAGCTACAACGGGTGGATCTCGTCTCCACGCCCGGCTCCACGGTTGTCACGCTCCGTGTGACTTACGAAGGTCCGCAGATCGACACCACGACGTTCGACAACAATGACTTGACGGTGTCGAGCCTTCAGGGGTTCCACGCCTCGACTTCATTTGCCGGGCTGGATGCGACCGATCCGGGCGCGGGCCACGGCATGCGGGTCGCGGACTACACCGTACAAGCGCCCTTCAGCACCTTCGGCGCTGTCGGAAATCAAAGCTATAACGTCAATCTCCAGGCCAATCAGGTCAGCGACACCACGCTCGGCTTCATGGCGCCCACCGACATCGGCACCTTCCAGATCCCCGCGCAGACGGCCAACACGTTCACCGTCAACGTGGACGGACAGGCCGTGGGCAACGGGCAGAGCGTCAACTTTGGAGACGCCATCGGGCCGCTGGCCACGGTCACCAAAACCGTCACGATCACGAACACCAGCGCCGGCGCGATCAGCCCGCAGGTGAACGCGATCCAGTACCAGAACGGTTCGCCGACGGCTTCGCCCTATTCCATTCAGTCCGGGGACGTGATCCCCTCCACCCTTCCGGCGGGAGCGTCCACGACCTTTCACCTCACCTTCAACGCGACGGGCTTCTCGACACTCGGGCAAACCGGGCATTTCCCCGCGGTCATCACCGTGGGCGGCACGGGAGCTTCGCCGCTCGTCGCCTTGCAGGACGTTACGATCAACGCGACGGCTACCGTTCCCACGCTGACTTCCTTCACCGTAGCCCCCAAAGGCTCGACCTTCATCGACGCGGCCGGGAAAAAAGTGACCATTAAAGTGACCGGGCCGGGCCAGGCCGTGCTGGGTTTCGTGTCGAGCGCGAGCCCGTTCAACGCCGACCCGAGCCTCCTCACCCTCACGGGCACGACCGCGAAGACCAAGATCACCATCTCGTCCCAAGGGTCGATGACGCTGGGGGGCGTGACCGCCGACGGACCGATCGGCTCGTTCATCGCCACCCGCACGACGCTCGCCGGCAACTTCCAGGCGGCGGGCGCGATTAATATCCTGACCCTTTCTGCGGCGAGCGCGGGAACGATTTCGGCGCAGTCGCTCACCACCCTGTCGAGCTCGGGGAATTTCCTCGCGGGCCTGAATGTCGGCCCCGCCGGCCAGGCGCCCGGGGCGGCGGTACTCGGGACCGTCAACGTCAAGGGGAGTATGGGCGGGGTTTGGGTGATCAACGGCGGCGTGAAGTCGGTGACCGCCGCGGCCATGGGCTCGACCTTCAGCGCGACCGTCGCCGGCCAGCTTGCCAAGCTCGTGATCAAAGGTAACGCGAACGGAAACCTGGCCGCCCTCGCCATGGGCGTCATTCAGATCGGCGGAATACTGTCCAACGCCAACTTTCTGGCCGGCGAAAGCTTCGGCGCCGACGGCCGGATCAACGGCAATGAGACTTTCGGCCCGGGAAGCATCGGCACGTTCTCTGCCGGATCGGTCGTCAACTCCGTCGTCGCCGCCGGCCTCGACCCGGTGGATCGAGTCTTCTTCAACGGCAACGACGTCATAGACGGCGGCGCTTCGAGCGTCATCAAGTCGCTCACGATCAAGAGGACCGCCGACAACAACAGCCGGTTCCTCGCCGGCGCGATCCGCACGGCCAAAATCAATGGCAAGAAGGTCAACCCGGCCGCGGACGCGCGATTTAAATTGTCGTGATGTGACCCCTTCATGGACGTGCTCGGCATTGACATCGGTTCCTCGTCCGTGAAATGTGCGCCCCTGCGCGGGGGCCGCCTTGCCGGCAGGATCGTCCACGCGCGCTTTCCCACCCGCGTCGACGGCGTGCGCGTCGAGGTCAACCCGGACGACGTGCTCAAAGCCGTGCACGCGGCGGTGCGCGAGGCGGGGCCGCTGGCGAAAAGGGCGGACGTCATCGCGCTGTCGGTCATGTCGCCCGGCTGGGTGGCGATGGACGCGAAGGGCCGCGCCCTCACGCCGATCGTCACCCACCAAGACCGCCGGAGCGTGAACGAGGCCCGCGAGCTTCTGAAAAACGTCGGCAAGGCACGCCACCTGCGCCTCGCCGGTAACCTCCCTTTCCCGGGCGGCATCAGCTCGACGACCTGGGCCTGGTACCTGCGCCACGAGCCGGCCCGGATGCGCAAGGCCGACCTCGTCGGACACCTCAACACTTTCCTGCTAAGGCAATTCGTCGGCGCCCGGGTCATCGACCCGGCCAACGCTTCCTTCACCGGACTCTATTCCACCCCCGACATGAGCGGATGGAACGACGAGTTGTGCGCGGCCGTCGGCGCAAAAAACGCGCAACTCCCGGAACTGCGCGAGGCCAGCGAAGTGGCGGGGCATCTAACGGGTGAAGCCGCCCGGCGCCTGGGACTGACGGCGGGCACGCCCATGCTCGTCGGCATCGTCGATACCAGCTCGGCCATGCTGCTCACCGGCGCGCGAGCCGGGCAATTGCTCAATTCCTCCGGGTCCACGGACGTGCTGGCGCTCTGCACGCCGAGGGCGCACCCGCACGAAAGACTTTTGACGCGGGCGCTTGGGGTGGGGAGAAAATGGATGTCGGTCAGCACGATTGCCGCGGCGGGGTCGGCCATCGCCTGGGTGAAGGACCAGCTCTTCGCCGACCTCGAATGGCCGCGGTACAGCCAGATCATCAAGGCCCTCGCCCGCCGGCATCTCCGAAGGAAGGGGCACGGACGCGCCGGCGCGGCAACCGGTGACCCCGCACAAGGCGTGGTGTTCGAGCCCTACCTCGCCGGCGAACGGACCAGTATCGAACAGCGGACAGCCTCGTTCACCGGCCTGACCCTCGCCACCACCCGCGAGCACATGCTGGCCGCGGTTCTCGAAGCCCTCGCCCGCGCCAGCGCCGCCCGACTCGACTTGCTGAAAGTAAACGGCATCCCCCTGCGCCACGACGTCGTCGTCACCGGCGGGGCCGCAGAGCTCACGACATTGTTCCACCGCGACTGGCCCGGCAAATGGTCGTTCAAGGAGGAATCCGAGGCGACCCTCCGCGGCCTGGCGTGCCTGGAGCCGCGGGAGAATAAGTAGCAGCTAGGGCAGCGCGAAAAGGGCAACGGTATCAACCAGCGGGAAATGCGGGGAAAATAACATCCGGGGTGTCTTCATCACTTGGTTGGTTCCACACCCGCCGAACAATGTAGAGAATCACCAGCCCCATCACGACGACAGAAACAGCGAGCGCGCCCCACTCCCAGCCGCGGCCGCCCGGCATGAAGTTCCACGCCGGCAGCAGCACGGCCACGGCGTTGTTGACGACGTGGCAGGCGATCGAAGGGCGGATGCTGCCGGCGCGGTGGGCGAGGAAGCCCAGGTAGATTCCGAAGAGAAACGCGAACGTGCTGTGGACCGGGTCCATGTGGATGAGGCCGAAGAGCGCCGAGGCGACGAGGATGCCGACCGCCGGGCCCCATCGCTGCACGAGGCGGGTTTGGGCGTAGCCGCGGAAAAACAATTCCTCCCCCACGCCCGCGGCGAGTGCGACGCAGAACAACGCCAGGGCCAGATTCACACCCGACAGATTGTGCATGACGTCGTCGAGCAGTTTCAGCGTGCCCGACTGGCCGACCCCAATCAGGTTGATGATCGAGTTGCTCGTCTGGCTGACCGCCAGTGCGCCGATGATTGCGATGGCATAACCCATCAATGAAAGGGGCGCCGGTCCGACCCGCAGCCGGCGGCGCAGCGGCACCGGCGAGAGGCGGGCGGCGATCAGGGCCGCAGTGAGCAGCGTGAGCGACGTAAGCAGGGCAATGGGAAACAGGACGGCGGGAATGCGCTGGGTCTGCTCGAGGGTTTCACGGAGTTTGTCGGCATCGGACATCGACTGCGGACCGTTGAGAACGACGGCCGCCGCCAGCATCGCGATGGCGCTGAGAACGAGCGCGACGACCATCACCAGGATGAGCACGACAAAGACCGGCCACACGCGCGGCTTTGGCGTCGCGAAATTCATGTCGGGCAACGCGTAGGGCAGGCCATAAGGCGGCACGGCCTGCCCGGACGGAAAGAAGGGCGCGGGCAACGGGAGCGGCGGGTCGTTGGGGTCGGTCATGTTCGCATTACGCCGGGAGAATCAGCCGCATGCCTCGGGGAAGTTGCGGGAGGCCGGGAAGTTCGGGGATGGTAGGGATCGTCCACTGAAAGCGCGGCGCTTTGAGCGGCACTTCTTTGACGAGCGGCATGGAAGGGCGGGAAGGATCATGCTCGTGCTGGTGAGCCGGACGCGCCAGCATGGCGAGAAGCACGGCCGCCGCCGCGGCAAGCCCCGCGCCCACTCCGCCCAAAATCAGCGGCCAGGGAGAACCGGTTCGCCGGGCGGGTAGGACGGCGTTGGCCAGATCGCCGGGGTATCGGGCGTGCCGGTACTCGCCGTGGGCACATCGAAGTTGTTCGCGGAGGTGAGTCATGACATCAGTTGTCAGTTGCCAGTTGTCCGTTGCCAGTGGAAGAGAGATCAGCCTTCGCCGCTATCTTCACTGGCAACTTTCCTTCTTCACACCAACATTTTCAATTTCTCCCGCAGCGTCCGCAGGGCCTGGTGGACGGTGGCTTTTACGGTGCCGACGGCACAGTTCATGGCGACGGCGGTTTGCTCGACGGACATCTCCTCGAAGAACCGCAGCACCACCGCCTCACGCTGCCGGTGGGGCAGACCGGCGAGCGAAGCGTGCAGGCAATCACGGCGCTCGGAGAGCTCCGCCGACCCTTCGGGAGAGGGCTCCCACACGCTCGCCCTTGCGAGGTACGACTCGGGATCCAGCTCGACGGTGGGGCGGTGCGATCGGCGGATTTCCCGTACGACATTAATCGCGATGCCCAGCGCCCAGGTCCGAAGCTGGCTCTCTCCCCGGAATCCCGGCAATTGCCGGAGAAATCGTAGGGCCGACTCCTGCGTGGCGTCCATCGCCCGCTCGGGGTCGCACAGCAGGCTCAAAGTCAGGCGGTACCAGGGATCTTGAAGCTCGCGCAGCAGGCGCGCCTGTGCTTCTCGATTGCCGCGACGAGCTGCTGCGATCGTCTGGTCATCCACGTGTAAAGTCCCGCCGAGGGTTTGTGCGGAATTGGGTGCTACGGTTTATTGTAACAAGTCGATCATCGGCAATCGGGCGCGGCCGGCGTGCAAATCTAGGCCAACAGCAAGCCGTCGCCCTGCATACGCGGCCGCCCGCCGGGCAGTTACAGCAACCCCACATCACCCCTCAAGTTGAGGCTCTTTGGACGATTAGCGCAAACTTTATCGAGCCCCCAACGTTGTATAATGAGGGAGAGGCCAGTATCTTACCGCCTCCTGTTCGGCTGTCCGTGTTGGGTGGTCATGCTCTAACTCACGGCACACGCTGCATTAACAACCAGAACCTGGCCACCGCTCGGCTGAGCTTGCCGACGCCCGAAAACGGACTACCTATAATGAATTCTGTGCGAAACGACGTTCGTAATGTTGCGATTATTGCCCACGTTGACCATGGCAAGACAACCCTGGTTGACGCATTGCTGCGCCAGAGCGGAAATTTCCGCGACAGTCAGGTGCAGCAGGACACCCTCCTCGACTCCAACCCGCTGGAGCGCGAACGTGGCATCACCATTCTCGCCAAGAACGTAGCCATCAACTATGTCGATCCGGCTACCGGTCAGAGCACCAAGATCAACCTGATCGACACCCCCGGCCACGCCGACTTCGGCGGAGAGGTCGAGCGCGTGTTGAGCATGGCCGATGGCGTGTTCCTGCTTGTCGATGCCGCCGAAGGCGCAATGCCGCAGACGCGCTTTGTGCTCAAAAAAGCCTTCCAGCACGAGCTGCGGCCGATCGTGGTCATTAACAAAATCGACCGCCCCGACGCCCGCGCCAATGAAGTGCTCAACGAGGTCTTTGACCTCTTCGTCGAGTTGGGCGCGGACGATGAGACGCTCGACTTCCCCGTCCTCTACGCCAGCGGCCGCCAGGGAATTGCGTCGTGGAAGCTGGAGGAGAAGGGCACGAGCATCATCCCCGTCTTTGAGGCGCTGCTCCGGCACGTCCCGGCCCCGCACGGGGACCCGGACAAGTCGCTGCAGATTCAGATCAGCAATATTCAGTACAACGATTACGTGGGCCGCATCGGCGTCGGCCGCATCTATAACGGCGTCATCAAGACCGGCCAGCAGGTCACCGTCGTGCGCCGCGACGGAACGCAGGTGAAGAGCAAGGTCCAGCAGTTGCAGGTGTTCGAGGGCCTGGGCCGCAAGAACGCCGACAACGCCGCCGCGGGCGACATCGTCGCGCTGGTGGGCTTGGAATCGGTGGACATCGGCGACAGCATCTGTGACCCGGTGAACCCGCAGCCGCTCCAGGCGACCGAAATCGAGCCGCCCACGCTGACGATGATGTTCAGCGTGAACGATTCGCCCTTCGTCGGCAAGGAAGGCAAGTACGTCACCAGCCGCAACCTCCGCGAGCGGCTGACCAAGGAACTGGAAAGCAACGTCGCACTGAAGGTCGAGGAGACCGCCGACAAGGACGCCTTTAAGGTGTCCGGCCGCGGTTTGCTGCACCTGGGCATCCTGATCGAGAACATGCGCCGCGAGGGCTTCGAGCTGTCGATCAGCAAGCCGCACGTGATCATGCAGAAGGACAAGGAGACCGGCGGCATTCTCGAGCCGATCGAGTACCTGGTCGTGGACGTGCCCGAGAAGAACATGGGCGGCGTGATGGAACTGGTCGGCAACCGCAAAGGCGAGCTGGTGCGGATGGACAACCGCGAAGGCCAGGTCCACCTCGAATTCACCATCCCCGCCCGCGGCCTCATCGGCCTGCGGACGCGCATGCTCACCGCCACCCAGGGCCAGGCGATCATGCACCACAACTTCCACGAGTACGCCCCCACCCGCGGCGACGTGCCGGGCCGCGCCAACGGCGTGATGGTCAGCATGGCCACGGGGAGCGTCAACGCCTTCGCCTTGAACAACCTGCAGGAACGCGGCGTGATGTTCGTCGCCCCCGGCGAGCCGGTATACGAAGGCCAGGTCGTCGCCGAGAACGCCCGCGACAACGACATGGCCGTCAACCCCACGACCGCCAAAAAGCTGTCCAACATGCGTACCACCAGCAGCGACGAGAACATCATCCTCAAGCCCGCGCGGAAGATGACGCTCGAGCAGGCGCTGGAATACATCGAGGAAGACGAGCTGGTCGAGGCCACGCCGCAGAGCATCCGCCTGCGAAAGGCACACCTCACCGAGAATCAGCGCAAGCGCGCCGGGCGGGGGAAGAGCGCGGAAGTCGTTGAAGTGTGAGGCGCGGGTCGCGCATCAATGAAAATCTAGTCAAAGAAAAAGGCCCGCCTGAAGCGGGCCTTTTTCTTTGGTCGGTATGATTGATGCAAATTATCCGCGATGCGTGATCCACGCCTCGGCGTCCGCAAGGTTCGCAAAGTCCAGAAGATCCACAACGAGATCGTCCAGCAAAGGCTCGGAGAGCCCTTCGATCCGCGCCTGCAACTCCTGCGATACCGCACCGAATCGACGGCGACGACTGGTTCTCAACGTGGATGAGGAAGAACACGTCTTTCTCGCGGAACTTCACCTTCGCGATCAAATCCACTTCGTGATGGTCATTCCCCAAAACGTCCGTGAAGATCTCTTTGTCGAGAAACTCGACACGTTCGCGCCCGACGTAAGCCGAGAGCTGCGGCAGGAACAACTCCACAAACTCAAAGAAGAACGTCGTCAACAATCGCTTAAACAAGCCATCATGGTCGATTCGGTCGTCGGGCATTGGCGGGTGTTATAGCGGCATATCATCACGACGGTCCGGCCGTCGCGGCTGCATCGGAGCCGTTCCGCGCCACCCGCACCTTGCTATGCCTGCTTTAGAATCCATGCGATACGGCCGCCAAGGGTACACCCGTTGCGGCGATGTAATCGTCCGCCCGGCGGCGCGGCTCTGTCGCGGGACCCGGTGATTCCAAGGCGCTTAGGCAAACTGAAGAAAGAAGGTGTGGAATGGTTCTCCTCGCTCGCAACTGGTGGGCATTTGTGCTTCGCGGCGTGCTCGCCATTCTCTTTGGGATTTTTACGTTCTTGAGGCCGGGCATGGCGCTGATGACGCTGATCTTGGTCTTCGGCTTCTATGCGATCTTCGAGGGCGTGCTCAACGTGGTCGCGGCTTTCCGCCGGACCGGGGAGGCCGACCAGCAGCCTTGGTGGGCCCTTTTGATCGAAGGCATTCTCAGCATTGTCGCGGGGCTTTTTGCGCTGTTCATTCCCGGTCTGACCGCCTTCGTGTTGCTCTACATTATCGCGGGCTGGGCTATCGCGACTGGGATCATGGAGATCATCGCCGCCATCCGGCTTCGTCACCAGATCCGGGGGGAGTGGATGCTCGCGCTGCTCGGCGTGTTGTCAATTGCTTTGGGCATACTCCTCGCCCTCTTCCCGGGGGCGGGCGCGCTGGCGGTCGTGTTGTGGATCGGTGCGTACGCGGTCGTGTTCGGCGGATTGCTTATCGGGCTGGGCATGCGGCTTCGCAGGTGGGCCCGTCCCGAAGGACACTTGCCGCAGTCGCCGAGGATCGCTCCGGGACACTAACGGGTTCGTCCTTACGTCGGACTGATTCGAGGACATCACGATGAAATCAACACGGAACACTCAATCCCGCGGCCGCGACGATAACGGTGCCGCTCGGCGCGCGGCGGACGGACGGCCCTCACGGCGTTCGACCGGCGGAGGCTCGGTGAAACGGGAAGGGGCCGCGGACGGTCGACCGACGAGAAGAATCTCGACGGGAAGAAGCACCCCAGAGGAAAGAAACGCCGCCGGAGCAGGCGTGTCCCGTCCGCTCGCGCCCGGCAGTCGAGCCCCGGGCTTCAAGCTTCACAGCACTCCCGACCAGCTTGTTGACCTAAGCGACTTCCGCGGCAGGCCCGTGGTCCTCGCCTTCTACCCCGCCGACTGGAGCCCCGTCTGCGGCGACGAGCTCGCCCTGTTCAACGAGGTCCTCCCCGAGTTCGAGCGCCACAACGCCCAGCTCTTGGGAATCTCCGTCGACGGCGCCTGGTGCCATGTCGCCTACGCAAAGGACCGCAAGCTCCACTTCCCCCTGTTGGCCGACTTCGAGCCCAAGGGCGAAGTGGCCCGCGATTACGGCGTCTACCGCAAGGGCGACGGCGTCAGCGAACGCGCCCTGTTTGTGATCGATGAACGCGGCGTCGTCAGGTGGTCATACGTCTCCCCGCTGGGCGTCAACCCCGGCGCGGACGGCGTCCTTAGGGCGCTCGAGGAGCTTCATCCGCAACCCCAAGGCGCCCAGCAATCTCAACAAGCGATGGAGGTCCAACATGCCTAGACAAATGATGAGCCCATCGACAATGCTAACCCTCCCGATCTCCGAGGACCGTGACCACATCCTCGGGCCACCCAATGCGCCGGTGACATTAGTCGAATACGGCGACTTCGAGTGCCCCTACTGCGGCCAGGCATACTGGGTCCTCAAAGAACTCGAAGCCCAGATGGGCGACCAGACCCGCATGGTCTTTCGCCACTTCCCGCTCACGCAGATCCACCCGCACGCCGGGCGCGCCGCCGAGGCAGCCGAGGCGGCGGGGGCGCAGGGGAGATTCTGGGAAATGCACGATATGCTCTACGAGAACCAGGACGCCCTCGACGACTACGATCTGGTCGGTTACGCCCAGGCACTCGGGCTCGACGTCCGGCGATTCCGCGCGGAACTGCTCACGGGCGTCTATGCGCCGCGCGTCCGCGAAGACTTCCTCAGCGGCATCCGTAGCGGCGTCAATGGCACCCCGACATTCTTTATCAACGGGCGACGCCATGACGGACCGTGGGACCTCGACTCGCTCATGGCCGCCATCGAGCCGGAGATCATGAAACGGAGCGTTAAAGGCGGCGGAAGGACGGGAGAGCAAAGGACGAAAGCCCGCAAGATACAGGTGCGCCAGGCGCCGGAACGTTGATAGACTGGGCTTTACGTCTTCGGTTCTCTGCCGTATCGTCCGTGCATGCCCCGGCCCATCATCGGCATCACGGTAGACACGAGCGACAAGCCTAATCAATACGAGTCGCCAACGGCGTACGCCACCTCCGTCGAGAAGGCCGGCGGGCTGCCGTTGCTGCTGCCGTATCGCACCGACCTCTCGCTGATCCCACAGATCGTTGACCTACTCGACGGCGTCCTCTTTAGCGGCGGCAACGACCTCGACCCCGCCCTCTACGGCGAAACGTATCACCCCAAAGCCGAGCCCATCGACCCCGACCGCCAGCGCTTCGAGCTGGCGCTCATGGCCGAAGTCGAAAGACGCCGCGTCCCCGCCCTGGGCATCTGCCTGGGCTCACAGCTCATGAACGTCTACCGCGGCGGAAGCCTCGCGCAGTTTCTCCCCGAAATCCCCCGTGACACGGGAATCGAGCACCGCAAAGTGGACGGCGTGATGTCGCGTCATGCGGTCCATCTCGACACCGGCACCGTCGCCTTGCAGGCGATCGGCAAGTCCGACATTGACGCCAACAGCAGCCACAAACAAGCCGTGAAACGTGTCGGCAACGGCCTGCGCATCATCGGCACCTCCCCCGACGGCGTCATCGAAGGGATCGAAGATCCCTCCCTGCCCCTGTTCCTCGGCGTGCAATGGCACCCCGAGCGCCTGCACGACGAGGCCGACCACCTCGCGCTCTTCCGGTTGCTCGTCGATAAAGCCGCGGCCAAGCGCTGAACAACCCTTCGCAGCATCCAAGACTTCGTGTTCGTTCCCGCGCGAGTACACGTCCGATAAACCAAAACGTCCGAAATGATTCGTGCAGCCCGCACGCCGAGGGTTATTCTCTTTTCTGATTTTGCGATTTCTCCTGTTCTTTGCCCGTATTGTTTCGTACGTCAAATCTGCGGGGTCATCAATTCAACAATTCGCGGAGAAGACGCATGTTCACGAATCGTCGCAATCGCTCGGCAGTACGCACGGCCATTCGCCCTGTCATCGAAGGATTGGAAGGCCGCCGGATGTTGTCGGCGACGCTTGGCCATGGAGGCCTGTTGGGCGTCTTTGGGACCGGGCACGCGGACACCATATCCGTGACGATGGACGCGCAAACGGCGAATATGATTGACGTTTCGGTGAACGGCAAGATCAAAACATTTGATGCCGGGTCGGTAAAGTTCATTCTCGTCAACGGGCTGGGCGGGAATGACACGATCACGATCGACCCGTCGATCGTCACGCCGACGACCGTCCTGGGCGGCGCGGGCAATGACACGATGGTCGCCGGCGGCGGGGCGGATTCGCTCAACGGCGGCGCGGGCAACGACTCGCTCGAAGGCGGCGCTGGCGCCGGCACCCTCGCGGGCGGAGCGGGCAACGACTCCCTGGTCGGCGGCACCGGCGACGACAAAATGGACGGCGGTGCGGGCAACGACTCGCTCCGGGGCGGCGCTGGAAATTGCACGCTCATGGGCGGCGCGGGCAACGACACCCTCGTCAACGGCGCGGGCGATGACCATATCGACGGCGGCAAAGGCAAGGACCACGTCGATTTCAACTCCAACGCCGGCGTCGCGCTCGGCACCCTTCCCGCAGCCGTCCAAGCCGGGCTCACTACCCTCGCGCAGGGCGCCACGATCGGCTCCGTTCTGACCTTCCACGACGATGGCACCACCTATTACGGCACCCTTGTCACCATCAACGGCGTGCCCACCCGCATCATCGTCGATGCCAATGGCAAGTCCCTCTCGCCTTCCTCCCATGAACACTCCGGGAACGGTGGCGATAAGGGCGGGGACAAAGGCAAGAATTACGTCGGCGGAACGCTCGTCAGCGTCGATGCGACCGCCAGCACCATCACGCTAACGGTCGATGGCGTCAACAAGACCTTCGCCGTCAGCAGCACGGCGGTCGTCTACTCAAACGGCGCGGTGGCCACGCTCGCGGAATTAGCCGTCGGTGCCAAGACCTACCTCAAGCTTTCATCTGACGGAACGACGGCCGTCACGATCGCCGCGTCCACGCACAGTGAGTCCGAAGGCGGAGAGCAGCAAGCCACCTGGATCACCGGCTCCATCGTCAGCGTCGACACGACCGCCAAAAAGATCACCGTGGCCGTCGCCGGTGGATCCACGACCATTTACAACCTCACCGACACCACGTCCGTCTATCTCAACGGCACCAAGGCCGCGCCTTCCGTGATCACGGCTGGTCAGGCCGCGGCCCTCAAGATCGCCGCCGACGGGACCACTGTCCTGGCCATCGGCGTGGAAAAGCAGAATAACCCCGCCGGCGGTGGTGACGGCGATACTCATCAGCAAGGCAAGTACGCCCACGGAACCGTGGTGAGCACCGACGCGACCACCAACACCGTCACGGTGGCCAACGAGGGCGTCAACACCACCTACCACCTCACCAGTTCAACGGTCATCTACTTCAACGGCGCGGTAAGCACTCTTGCATCGATCACCGCCGGAGTGAAATTGAACCTGGCCCTCGCCTCGGACGGAAACACCGTCGTGGCGATGGGGACGTCGATGGACGGCCATTAGAAGCATCGCGCTTGGCGATATGCCGCGGCGCGGCCCGGGACGCCATGGTCTTTTCCGTTGATTGTGTCGCCGATTCCCAAAGGCCAGCCGTCAGGAATTCTGAACGGCACTCACACCCGTGTAGTTGGCGTCGTGCTCGGCGCTTGCGTTCTTGTGAGTTACGTGGTCTCCGTCAATAATGCCGCGGCAATCTTCGGGCTGAGGCCCGTGCAAGCCTTGCGGCATTGTTGAAGGAGCGTACATGGAGAGGGGCGACGGAAGCACTCCGCCCGCCGGGACGCCGCGCGGCGCTGCGCCTCTGCCGGAAGCGTCTCCGCCCGGGCTTTTGCAATACCAGGCGCGACGGGACCATGAGCGACTCCCCGCCGGCGTCTCCGGCGGGATTCGGCTGTTCCACGTCATCGGGGTTACCGTCTTCCTCCACTGGAGTTGGTTTCTCGTCGCGGTATACGAAGTTCAGATGCGCAAGGGCGCGTACAGCTCAATCGTGTGGAACATCGGGGAGTGCCTCGCGCTGCTGGGCATCGTGCTGCTCCATGAGTTCGGTCATGCGCTCGCATGCAAGTCGGTCGGGGGGAAGGCCAATCAGATCGTGCTTTGGCCGTTGGGCGGCGCGACGTATTTGATCCCGCCGCCGCGGCCAGCGCCGACGCTTTGGAGCATCGCCGCCGGGCCGCTGGTGAACGCGGCGCTCTTCCCCATCTTTTTTTACGCCGCCGATGCGTGCAAAGGCGGGGACCCCGACCTTTACACCTTTTTCCGGGCGATGTACTACATCGACGGATGGCTGCTCGTGTTCAATCTGCTGCCAGTCTACCCACTGGACGGCGGGCAGATCCTTCGTGCGCTCCTCTGGTTCGTGATGGGCCCCGGCTGGAGCCTGATCGTGGCCGCGGCTATCGGCCTGATCGGGGCGGCGGGCCTGGCGCTCTACGCGCTATACGAGCGCAGCATGTGGTTGGGGTACATCGCGATTTTCACCGGCGTTCAGGCGTGGAACGCCGTCAAGCTGGCCAGACAAATGCTGCCGAGGGTGACTTCGTCGCGCCGCCAGGAAGCCGCCTGCCCCCACTGCGGCAAGCACCCACCGATCGGCCCCCAATGGGCCTGCGGCTGCGGAGCAAGATTCGACACCTTCGAAACCGGCGCGACCTGCCCCCGCTGCCGGCAGTCGTTCGGAGTCACCCGCTGCGTCGACTGTGGCCAGACCGCGTCGATCCGGCAATGGATGCCGACGAGCGCGGTGCCGGTCGCGTCGCTCGCGCCGCCATCGAAGGTGCGGCATCCGCCGCTGCCGCCGGTCTAATCCCTGCATAGCCCCGGAGAGGCGAATCGCAATTTTCTACCCGCATTTTTCTTCCCGGGGTGCGACCGAACAAATTACCGAGCGCCGAATCAAGGGGCGGTGCGATCTTCTCCGCGAATCCGGCTACCAGCAGCGCCGTCACTGCTCCCGTAAACACGTCCATCGTGTAGTGCGCGCGGAGTACCAGAACCGTGGCGGCTTCGCCGAGCGCGATCAGCACCCCGAGCATTGCCAGCCATTTCTTTTTCGTTCGCGCGAGTTCCACCGCGCCCAGGACCGCGAGGCCGGTGTGCCCTGAGAAGAACAGGTCGGTCGATACCCCGTAGGTCACGAGCAACGTCGGCACGCCGGTGTCGTGCCAGATCATTCCTCGCGGCGGCGGCAGGGCGCATAGGCCCTGGCAGGCTTGTCGCAGTGCGAAGAGCATCAGTACGCCAAGGAATGGCCGCAGGGATGGGCCGAAGATCGAGGTGATAAGTAGGAACAGCGCGACCGCGTCGATGCCGGCGGAGCTCACGACGAGCAGGGCGTTCGCGCCTTTCAGATGGCTTAACAGATAATCGTGCAGCGGCGCGGTCCATTGGTGTATGACGTCGCCCACTCCATCCGCCCGCGGCACGCGCCCGCCGATGAGCGACTGTGTCCAGAACCACGCGATGAGCCCGCACGCCACAAACGCCGCCCGAAGCCACCACGCCGATCGCGCGAAAGGGCGGGGAGCGCCCGAAACGGCGAGATTCTTACGCGGGAGTTCCGTTTGAAGTGTGGTCATTTCATTCCCACTATCATGTCGTGAAGCTGCTTGTCCAATGCGCTCATCGCGGGGTCTTCCGCGGCGCTGCGGTCGCGCGTGGGGCTAACGGGGATCGCTTCGCCGACCTGTACGCAGACCGTCATCGGCCGGTAGATGCGGCATTCATCCGTCAGGTCCTCCTCGAACCGCTCGACCGTCTCGAGCATCCGCTCGGGCGTGGGCGCGGAGGCCAGATAATCGGGCGGGTAGCAGGAAAGCTGCTGTGCGAGGTACATGTCGGCGAACTGCCGCCAGCGCCGCTCGCGCTCCTCGGGCGTGATCTTCCCCTCGATCATGTCGGGCAGCACCGCGCTGCGCAGCTTCTTCACACGGCCGACGGCTGTGGGATCGGTCTTGCCGCCCACCCATTCCTGCTCCAGCGGCACGAGCAAATGGTTGATCAGCCGCTCGATCCGCTCGGCCACCGTGCCGTCCTGCGGCTCGCCCAGGTATTCCACTTCCTTGAGCGATAGCAGCGCCGCTCCGAGCTTGCTGATGCGCTGAACCAATGACAATCCCCGCTGCGGCCGCCAGGAAAGCCGGCGTTCGATGTCATCCAGCGCCGGCCCAATCGCAGCTTCAATATCGCCCCGGAAAAAGTATTTGAGCGCCACCGGATGAATGACCACCTGGCCCGGCGGCGACGACTGCGCCCGCTTCTTCGCCGCCCCGCGCGCGATGAACGCCGTCCCGTCCATCAGCGCGTTCAGGCGGTCGTTGGTGCGTGTGATGACGCCTTCGGGAAAGATCACCAGCGGTCGGTCGGCGGATTCGAGAATCTCCATCGCCGCCCCGATCGCCTGCCGATCCATCCCCTCGCGATACACACTGAACACGCCGCCCCGGCGAAGGAGCCAGGTCTGCACGCGCCCGTTCGCGAACAAGTGCGAGCTGGCCATCGTGTGCGGCAGAATGTTCGCCTGCCGGGCCATGTCCCCCATCACAAACGGGTCCGCCGGCCGGCAATGATTGGGCGCCAGCAGAACGCCGTGCCCGGCTTTGCGCGAGGCCTCCAAATGTTCGAGCCCCCGGCAATCCACCCGCACGACCCCGAATTTCCGCTTAAGCCGCCGCCGGGCCATGCCGCGTAAGACCGTAGGCCAAAACTTCCCCTTGTACGGCGGCACAAACACGTACGGCTTTTCGACGACCACCTTATGCACGAGTTTCTCCGAGTAATGGCTTTGCCGACACATCCCCCATAGCGACGCGCGTACCAGCTATTTTCGGCTGAATTACGCCTATTTTCGGAGATTTCGGGGCCTTACTCACGTCGGCCGATCAACCTTTGTACGCCAGGCTGGCAAGCAGTGCGCATTGTGTTTGGTCGGGAGAATCACATTTCGAAATGTAATCGGCACCATTGGCCTATAAAAACGCCGAGGCCCGCGCGGGATATAGCGAGCCCCGGCGCCGATGTGTTTTCTGTTTCAGACCTTTAATCGTGACATGGGCGTCTCGCCCATGCTTGCCGTTCAAGGAGGCGAAGAATCTGGAAAACAACGTCTTCAAATCATCGCATCGCTCGCACGGGCGGGACGCCCGTGTCACAATGATCGCGAAGCCGTCTACCTCGCCGCAGCGGCGGTCGGATGATGCTTCACGACCACGATCATAAATGTCCCCGCCTTCGGTGCAGGCCGCTTCTCTCCCGGCTTAAGTTCCTCCATCTCCGACGTCGGCAGGTAGACGGTGTGCGTGGTCGGGTCGAGCGCCATCGTGCGGGCGCCTGGCTTTGTCTTCACGGTCTGCACGGCTTCGAATTTGCCCGGCGACGTTTCGCGGGCGACGGTGAGCGTGCCGTCGCCACAGCTCGCGAAGGCTTCGCCGGTGCCGGGGTCGAAGCCGCAGGCGTCCACGCCCTTGCCGATGGGGACGGTGGCGATCGTCTTGCCGGTATGCGCATCCATCACGGCCATCACTTCGTTGTCACACCCGAGGAACAGCCGATGATGGGCGGCGTCGAGCGCCATGCCCGACGGCCCTTCGCCCCCTTTGATCTTCCAGACGTTGGCCGCTTTCATTGCCTTCGTATCAATCTCAACCACCGAGGCCTTTCCCTCGAGGTTCACGTAGACGTGCCCGTGGCCGTCGCTGGCGGCAAACTCCGGCTTATCGCCCAGCGGGATGGTCGCGACGGCCTTGGCGCCGGGGTCGGCCGCCGGATCGAGCACGGTCGCGTCCTGGCTCTTGCCGTTAAACGTGAACAGCTTTTTGCTGCCAGGATCGTAAAGGATGGCGTCGGGGTTTTCGCCGACCGGGGTCGTCCCGAGCACGGCGTGCGTCTTGAGATCGAAGATCGTGACGGAATTGCCCTTGCCGTTGCTCGTGAAACCGCGGTTCAGCTCCGGCACAAGCGCCACGCCATGCACGCCCGGCGTGTCCTTCAAATCGGCGACGACCTTCCCCGAATCCGCTTCGACGATCTGCGTGTGCGTCTGCCGGGAAACGTAGAGGAGCTTCGACTGCGGGTCGCAGAGGATGTAGTCCCATCGGCCTTCGCCGCCGATCGGGAGAGTCTTGGCTACGGAATACCCGCCCGCATTGGCCGCCGGAGCGGCTGCGGCCGAGCCCTGCCCCGAGATAGAGGCCGCCAAGCAGCCCGCCGCAAGACAAGACGCGATTGCACGATGCGTACGCATAAGAACCTCCGGAAACGTGTGAAAAAGTACGTGACGACCAACGACATTGTCGCCGTAAAAGCTGAGACTATGCGGACCAACATTAAAGCGACATGAATGCGGGGACGTGTTATTCTTCGGTGATGGAAGAAAAGGAGATCCCATCCTCCGAGTGCAGGAATCATGAATAGAAGAATTCATTTTCGGATGTTAGTCCGCTCGTGGGCGCTCGTCGTAGTCTCGGCATTCGGTGCGATCGCGCTGTTGGGCCCGACCAGCGGCACGAAAGGCGCTCCCGCGTCGCCCCCATTGGATAAGTCGCCCAGCCATGAGCGCCCGCTCCTGCGCGACTTCATGGGCCTGAACGTCCACACCGTGCAGTTCAA
>JAQGHH010000475.1 GCA_028288945.1 Phycisphaerales bacterium | reverse complement strand
GCCAGGCGGTCGTCATCGCTCAAGCCTTGATGGGCGCCGTCATCGAGCTTCAGCGTTTTGAGCAGCACTTCGACCACGTCGCTGATACGCCCCAGTTGCCGGCCGTAGCTGGCGACGCGCTCGGCGATTTGGGCCTCGAGCGCGGGGTCACCCGAAGCCTGGGTGTTGATGTTGATGAACCCCATCTGGTTACCCAGCCATGTCCACGGATTGATGTCCTGGACCAGGTTCCCGGGCGGCAGAGCCGGCAGAGTGTTTGCCATACCCTTCTCCTGATGCGACCGCCGCAAGCTTACCTGCGCAACGGGTGGGCCACAAAAGAAAAGCTTTGGGCTTTTGAGTTGGTGGGGTCAGACCCCAAGGCTGATTCAAATCAGAGTCTGGAAGTAATCTTGATTGATGCTGCAACCTCGCCGCGATTGAGCATGAAGGTGGGCGTACTCGCGACTCGCACGCCGCTTAAACGCAAATGGCGGGCGAGTACCTACAGCGGCCGCTCGCTCCCAGAGATGAAGCTTGTCGGACTGTTAGGACGCGTTGGTCGTCTGTTCTTCCGGCGCGGGGGCCGTCTCGGGCTGGGGTTGTGCGGCCGTCGGCGCGGGTGAATCGATTTGGGGCGGCTCCGAGGGCTGTGCGGATTCTTCCGGCTTTTCGCGGACTTCCACAGTGCCCTTCATCCCGGCTTCTTCCATCCGAAGCGAGATGATGCGGGCGAGATGCTCGCCGGACTTGCCCTTGTAGACGCCCATCGGTTTTCCGTCGACCGTGACGTCGCATTCGACGGGCTTCTCGCTGGCGTCGAAGGCGATTTTCACGGATTCGCCCTGGGCGGCGGCGAGGAGCTGGCCGATGCGGCCTTTGGCGCGGCGCTCGGAAGGGTCGAGGCGCTCGACGCTCTTGTTCCGCTTGGAACTGGGGGCCTTGGCGCCCAGTTCCGAAGGCTCGCGCGGCTCGCGGCTGCCCTTGTTGGAATTGATCGCGACCTCGGGCGGCAGCTCTTCGGGGATGTACAGAATGCGCCCGCAACTGATGCACGCGACGAGCTCATCCCGCGAGTGCAGGCGGTTATAGATGTTGGTGACCAGGTCCATGTTGCAGGCGGTGCAGAGGTATTCTTCGCGCCGGCGGTCGGGCTTGGCGAGGGCGGACATGGCTTCGCCGTCATAGCGCTCGGCGAGGCGGTCGAACGCATCGCGCGCCTTGGGCGGCAGCGCGTCCGCCGCGGCCTGGCGGGCGGGGCGCTGGGCCTCGACTTCCGCCTGGAGACGCGCCACGGTTTCGCCGATCTGCGACTTCATCTCGACGAGTTTTGCCTTCTCGACCTCGTGCTGGGCGGTGAGTTCCTTCACCTCGGCCTGGCCCTTTTCGATCACTTCCATGACCTTGATGAGCTCGTCCTCGGCTTTGCCGCGGTCCACCTTCTCGGTGTTGATCTCGATGAGAAAGGCCTGGTATTCCTTGTTGTTATTGGCGTTGGTCTGCTGGGAGCGCAGTTTTTCGATGCGGGCGTCGCGGGTCTTGATGTCCAGTTCGAACTGCCCGGCGCTGGACTGTTGCTCGCGGAGCTTGGACTGGGCGAGCTTCAGGCGCTCGGCCAGATCGTGTACCCGTCGCTCCTGCACGCGAACATTCTTGCTGGCGGCGTCTAGCCGGCCTTGAGCCTCGCGAAGCGCCTGATCGGCCCGGAATAGTTTGACCAGAGCAACATTGGTCGGACCCATTTCGTCGATTCCTTCTAAAGCGGCGACCCCTCCCGCAAACACCCGCGGGTCGCGGACAAAATTGCAAGCCATTCATTATGCCGATTCGTGGCGGAATGGAAAGGGGGCATGCGGCAGCTAAGAAACATTGTCGGCGATATCCTGCGCGCGTCGAACGCGTGTGGACCGCGCACGTGCCGGGCCCGGCGGAACTGAACAGCCTTCATTTCCGCAATCGCTGGTCAGACGCCGTATGGGAGAGGCTGGCCGAAAATAATGTACCAGTTCTCGACGGCGTTCTTCCTTAAGGTGGGCTCGTTCAACAGGCTGCTCGCACTCGGCAGCCTGGCTTTCAAAATTTCCTCGTCGAGCTGTGGCAGCAGCAGCCGCGGTCATCGCGATCCTTCCCGCGGTTGCTCATCAATTTGCCGACCAGCACGTCGTAAACGTCCACGAGATGGATTTCCAATCGCCCGACCTTGTCATACGAGCGCGTGCGGGATTCCCAGCCTTGTGGAAGGAAGTGCGATTGAAAGTGAGCGAGACGCAAACCATAACGGGCGGCAAGTTCATCGAGCAACGCATGCTCGGAGCGCAACGGCGCGGGGATCTCATCGACGAGGTCGATGTCTTCGGTGTGGCGGGAAAGGCCCGCGGACAAAATCAGGGAGATGGAGCCTCTGATGTACATCTTTGTCGGCTGATGGATTCGAGCGCCGAGCTCACGAAGAAATTGTGACGCCGTGTCAGGTTTGGTTCGATCCATAAGGCGTCTGGCCAAGGAGGGAAAGCCGGGGGGATCGTGCTGGGTTAACAGAATGTGCTTGATCTCTTTGGCGACAGCCGATTTTCGCAGCCATTGCTCAAACCGATCAGGCTCCCAGACTTGTCGCAGACCTTCAACGGCGTCACGAATCAACAGCCGTGTGCGAGAGTCCAGGTCGCCGGATGATATTTGGGATTCGACGGCGCTAGCCAGTTCGGTCGGATCGATTTGGGGGCGATAGGAGACCAAGCCCCACAAATCTGCGGGCGGCGGCGCGCTAGGATTGCCGGCGACGGTCCCCATGCGGTCGATATTACCACAAACAAAAAAAGCCCGGTCTCTTTCGAGACCGGGCTTTCGCTTTTTCAAGTTAATAGTCGGAGTCCTCCCCGCCGGTCGCCCGGCGGGTCTTCTCTTTCGAGAACGAGGGGGTGCTGACTCATTCCCGTCCGGATCGCTCCGGGCGGGTTCTAAGAGTATCCCTTAGAAAGGAGGTGATCCAGCCGCAGGTTCCCCTACGGCTACCTTGTTACGACTT
>JAQGHH010000470.1 GCA_028288945.1 Phycisphaerales bacterium | reverse complement strand
AGAGCGAGGCGACCGGGTCTTCGGGCATTCGGCGGAGGGGCCCGCCGGGCCAGATGCCTTCGGCCTTTTGGAGGTTGGCGAGGTAGCGCATCCCCCGCTCGATCGCCGGGCCGTCGCCCCGGCTGCACAGCAAGGCGCGGAGGCACAGCGCGGTGGCGGCAGGCTCGCCCCATCCGCCGTCTGCGTCCTGTGCGGCCAGCACGGCGCGGAGCAGTGTTGTGTAGAAGGGGAGGTGGGCCTGATTGAGTTCTTCAAGCCGGATCATCGCCAGCGATGCCGCGACCGCAGGGCGGTCGAGCCCCTCAAGCGCAAAGGATCCCTCGGGACGTGCCGCGACGAGATCCTGCGCGAGCCTTTTATAGGACCTGGCGTTCCAGAATCGTTCGATCTGCCGTACGGTGACCATAGCCGATGCCTCCTTGCCCTGCGGATGAAAGGCAATTGTTAGGGTGAATTATGCCCTAACATCGGAACGGGGTCAACAAGAAAACGACGAGAATTTGAAAATTCCGCCGGTACCTCCCTTTTGTGGTGAATCATGTTACGGACCCGTGCGACGCGGGTTACGTGTAACATCCATTGCTTCCCAAACCTGCGTTTTCGACACCGCCGGCGGGGTTGAAGTTAATGAATGGTAATCCGTTGTTACGAATTCCAAGTCGTCCGTGGTAATTTTATGACATTCCAGAGGAAGGGCTGAGCGGGGTTCGCGGCTTAATTCCACTCACGCTATCGGCAACACGCTTGGGTGCGTCTTTGTCCGCGGTGCGGCCGGTCCAGATTCGGGGCGGAATCATGCCGATGGCGGCCAGGGCGACCTGGCTTGCCATAAACAGGATGAGGAAGAACTGGGCGGACTGCATGAAGCCGTAAGAGTGCAGGCCGATGCCCAGCATGTTGGTGCCGAACCAGGACCAGCTTGTGACGATGTTTCCGAGGATGGCCAGCACGGCCACCCCCCGGTCGCGGACAACCCCACCCCAGCGGGCATGAAGGATCAGGGCGTTCCACAGCACAATTAGCACAGCGCCGTTTTCCTTCGGGTCCCAGCCCCAGAAGCGGCCCCACGATTGGTCCGCCCAGATTCCGCCGAGGATTGTGCCGACGAAGCTGAAGAGCAAGGCAAAACAGACAATCCCATACACCATTCGGATGACGTCCTTCAGGGCGTCGGGGGTGATCGACCACCGGTCGTCGTCATCGGCGGGTTGGCCGCCGAAGAGACTTGT
This sequence comes from Phycisphaerales bacterium, assembly GCA_028288945.1. Lineage (GTDB taxonomy): Bacteria > Planctomycetota > Phycisphaerae > Tepidisphaerales > Tepidisphaeraceae > RYN-428. Next base: position 2,292 of record JAQGHH010000470.1, on the reverse strand, counting down.
GAAGCCGCGAATGGTCGCGCCGGTAATCGTCGCCAAGGGTGTGGCGAGTACGTAGCCGATGGCCAGCAGGCCCGCCAGAAACGTGGCGGTGTAGCCGAGCGTCACGCAGACGACGTGGGTGGCGAGCCAGAAGTTGGTATCGAGAACGGCCTGGAGCTGCTTCATCGTGTCGCCTTCGGTGGAGGCCAACCCGGCGGCTACCAGCAGCGACGTGAACCCGGCCACCGAACCGGCGATCAGCCCCAGCCCGTTTCGGTAAATCGCCTGAAGGGCGGCGGAGAAGACCACGATGCCCCAGGCAATGAATACCGCCGACGAGTAGAGATTCGTCACCGGCGGACGCCCCGAGATATAGATCCTCATGACCAGCCCGGCGGTGTGGACGGCCAGCGTGAGCAGCAGCAGCCAGAAGGCGCTGCGCCCCAGGACCGGCAATCGGAACAGCAACGAGCCGAGCGTCAAAATGAAGACACACACATAGAAAACCATGCAGACGGTGAACGGGTCGAAGCGGTTGAAGGAAAGCTCCGTGTCCACCTTGGACATGGTTTGGGGCAGGTGCCGGTCGAGCCGCGATTGATAGGCGGCTACGTCCGCGTTGAAGTTGTCGGGCTTTCCTTCTTCGTAATCCCTGATGATTTTCAGGAACGCCGCGGCGGATTCGGGCGCGCCCTTGCCGCGCACCGCGGAAGCCAGCGGCTGCCATTGGTCCGACGGGCGGTCGGGGGCGGCAAGGTAAAGGTCCACGGAGGGGGAGATCTGGTTCAGGATCGCCGTGCGCTGCATTTCGTCGATCCAGACCGACACGGCTTCCTTCTGCTCGGGCGTGAGTTTGCTCGCGTCCAAACCGCGCATTCCTTCGCGGAACACGCCCTCCATGTCCTGCGGCCCCCCCCCTTGAAGCTTCTGCATGAACGTCGGATCGCTGGCGGAAAGCGCCTCGGCGATCTTCTGGTAAATCTGCCGGACTTGATCCGGGTTGCTCATGAACTCGTAGCGCGCCGAAACGGCGTCGATCTGGAAGAACCGGAGATAGATGTCCAGATGCTGCTTGAGGTCCATGATCTGCGCATCGTAGACGTCTCGATCCTTGTCGAGTTTCTGGCGGACTTGGTCCGTCTGCTCCTCGATCTTCTGAAAATTCTTGCCGTCGCGGAACAGGTCGGACCAGGAGAACATCTTCTCTTTGTCCGGGAGGCCGAGCAGATCTTTGATTTGGGGGTGGTCGATGCGGATGACTTTGTAGTCGGCGTATTTTCCGCCGCGGGTCATTACGTCGAGGAGCCATTGCTCGGCGGGGCGGGCCTCGCCCTTTTCATCGTGGGGAGTCTCGCGGCCGCTGAGGATCTTGATGCTGTTGCGGGCGAGGCTGTCGAGCGGCTGCGTGCGGCCCTCGAACTGGATGGGCAGACGGCCGAAGCCTTCCCAATCGTAATTCGCCGCGACCGACGCGGAGGCGGGCGCGACCGGCGTCGTCTGCGCTACCGCGCGGAACAGCAGGTACACCACGCAGACGCAGACGAGTGCTCCGGGGACAATGAATTGACGCCACTTCCGCGCCGCGGGCAGGCTGTAACTTTGGGAATCCAAAGAGACCGGCTTTCCACGGCCTTTTCTTCCGGCTTCGCGTGCGGAGGATTGGAGGGGGCCTGCCCCGGTGGTGCCTTGCCGTGCGCCGGCCATCGCGTTTGCCGGCGTCCTGTCGCCCGCCGCGACCCTGCGCCTGGCGAACGTGAAAAGGCTCGTCCCGAAATGGATCACGAGCCCCAGCGCCCCGATCGTGCAGGCAAAGTAAGGCATGAGCCAGCCGGGATTGGAAACGACTTGCAGGATCGTGAACGCATCGTGTTTTTCGTCGAAGCTGGCCTGGTAGAACGTCTCGCCGCTGCCGAGATAGCGGAGCGGGTGGTTCATCCAGATGCGGGCGGTGCGATCGACGTGGCGGTTGGCGTCCACCAGGCGCACGTCGCTGGCGAAGTCCTTGGCGATCTCGGTGCCGAGGAAGCGGTCGTGCGTGAATTTCGCGAGGGATATCGTGTAGGGCTTGTAATCGCGCTTGAATCGTAGCGAAAGCTCGTAGCTTTTGCCGCCGACGCTCAATTGCTGCGGCTTGCGGCCGTTGAGCATCGTGACGGGGTCGTTGCCGTTGACGGGGTCGAAACGGGTGGTGACGAGATACGTGCCGAGCGTTTTGCCGTCTTTGCTGAGCATGACGAAGGCGGCGGGCATGTCGGTCGCCGACTCGGTGCCGGCCCATTTGGGCATGCGGGTGATGCCAAAGACGCTGTCCGC
>JAQGHH010000469.1 GCA_028288945.1 Phycisphaerales bacterium | reverse complement strand
TCCTGAGCAAGCAGGAGGCGGAGTAGCCAACCATGTACAAAATCATTGCGATCCTTGTCGGCGTTTCCCTGCTCGCGGGCGGGGGGTATTGGTATTGGCGGTATCACTCCGCCCCGGCCTACGCGTTTCGCACCGCTGAGGTGAAGAAGGGGAACCTCGTTCCGACGATCGGCGCGACGGGAACGATCGAGCCTGAGGAAGTCGTTGACGTCGGCGCGCAGGTCGCCGGCCTGATCACGACCTTCGGCACGGACACCAACGGCAAGATGATCGACTACGGCTCGCCCGTGGACGTCGGCACCGTGCTTGCCCGCATCGACGACACGCTCTACACCGCCGACGCATCGAGCGCGCAGGCGCTGCTCGAACAGGCCCAGGCCGGCGTCGCCCGTGCGCAGGCGGATCTGGGGCAGATGAAGGCGAAGCTCGAACAGTCCGAGAATGACTGGATGCGGGCGCAGAAGCTCGGCCCTTCCGACGCCCTGTCGCAGAGCGATTACAACGCGTACAAGGCCGCATACCAGACGGCCGCCGCCAACGTGGGCGTGGGCGATGCCGCGATCGCGCAGGCGAAGGCCACCGTCACGCAGGCCCAGGCCACGCTCAAGCGCGCGACGCAGAACCTTGGCTACTGCACGATCAAATCCCCGGTGAAAGGCGTCATCATCGACCGGCGGGTGAACATCGGGCAGACTGTGGTGTCGAGCCTCAACGCACCCAGCCTTTTTCTGCTGGCCAAGGATCTGAATCGCATGCAGGTATGGGCGTCCGTGAACGAGGCGGACGTCGGGAACATTCGCCCCGGCCAGACGGCCACGTTCTCGGTCGATGCATTCCCCGGCCGCAAGTTCAAGGCGACGGTTGGAAAAGTGCGCCTGAACGCGACGATGACGCAGAACGTGGTTACCTACACCGTCGAAGTGACGACCGACAATTCCGACGGAAAGCTGTTGCCATATCTGACGGCGAACCTGCAATTCGAGTTGGACCGGCGCAACGACGTGCTCACGGTCCCCAACGCGGCCTTGCGGTTTTATCCGGTGGCCGAGATGGTCGCGCCGGAGTTCCGCGCCGAATTGGCCTCCGCCACGCCGGCGCGCGGGGCAGGTGGTGGCGGGGGTGGAGGTGGGGGCGGCAATGCCGGAGGCGGCGCGCCGCGAGCTGGTGGCGGCGGGGCCGCTGGTGGCAATGGGGGGAGCGCGCCCGGTGGCTCTGGCGGAGCCAAAGGAGCGGGGGGCGACGGAGCCAAAGCCCATGCGCATCAGAACGGGACGCTTTGGGTCAAGGACGGCTCGGGGTTCCTTAAGCCGCTCACCGTTCGCGTCGGCGTTACCGACGGGCTCATGACCGAAGTCTCCGGCGATGATCTGAAGGACGGAATGGAAATCGTCACCGGCGAAAACCGCGCCGGCACGAGCGGCGACGGCACCACCAACCCCTTCGCGCCGCAATTCCCGAAGCGAAGATGAGTGGCAGGGGCTCGCCGAATCCTAGAATGGCGCGAACGAACGAGGAACCGACGGTGGATCTCATCAAGCTCGAAGACATCCGCAAGACCTACGTGCTGGGCGAAGTGAATCTCCCCGTCCTCAAAGGCGTGTCGCTGCGCATCGCCCGCGGCGAATACATCGCGCTGATGGGCGCCAGCGGCTCGGGCAAGAGCACGCTCATGAACATCCTGGGCTGTCTCGACAAGCCCACCAGCGGCCAATATTGGCTCGACGGCGAGGAGATCTCGCAACTCACCCCCGACCAGCGCGCCATGATCCGCAGCCGGAAGATCGGCTTCGTCTTCCAGAACTTCAACCTGCTCAAGAGGACCAGCGCGCTGAACCAGGTGATGATGCCGCTGGCCTATTCGCCCGACAACGTGCCGGAGGCCGGAGCGCGGGCCCGGGCGGTTGAGTTGCTCCAGCGCGTCGGCCTGGGCGACCGGATGGACCACGAGCCCAGCCAGCTTTCCGGCGGGCAGCAGCAGCGCGTCGCGATCGCGCGGGCGCTGGTGAACCGCCCGCCGTTGCTTTTCGCCGACGAGCCCACGGGCAACCTCGACTCCAGGACGAGCGTGGAGATCATGCGGATGTTCGAGAAGCTTAACCGCGAGGAGGGCATCACGATCATCGTCGTGACCCACGCGACGGACGTGGCCGATCACGCGAGCAGAACCATCCGCATCCGGGATGGGGTCATCGAAGCGGGCGCGTTTTCCGCCGAGAGCGCGGACGCGCCGCCGATTGCGACCGTTTTGCGGCATGAAGATGCCCTGGTGCGGCCGTGATAGCTGTGTAGGGTGGGCGTACTCGCCCACCGTCTTCCGTGGCGCTTTGGCCGTGCAACCAAATGGTGGGCGAGTACGCCCACCCTACAGAACTGCGGCTGCTTATTCGGAATTGGTCATTCGGATTTGATTCGGATTTCGGCATTCAGATTTCGGGTTTGACGTTCGCCCTCAGGATTTACGCCATGCGTTCCGCCAAAACTCTTCGCTTCGCCTTCCGCGCCTTGCGGAGCAACATCATGCGCTCGGCGCTGACGTGCGTCGGGATCATCATCGGCATTGCCGCGGTCATCGCGATGATGGAGATCGGCAACGGCGTCACCGCCCTCAACCAGAAGGCGATCGCCAGCCTGGGCGCCAATAACCTGATTGTGCAGCCGGGCATGGCCGCCAGCGGCGGCATCAGCATGGGCGCAGGCAGCTCGATCACTCTTACGCCGCAGGACTGCGAAGCGATCGTCCGCGAATGCCCCGCCGTGCGCGGGGCTGCGCCGATCGTCTGGGCCAACGCGCAGATCGTTTACGGGAGCCATAACTGGGTGCCGATGAGCATCGTCGGAACCAGCCCCGATTACCTGGACGTGCGGCAATGGCCCCTCGACGACGGCGCGTGCTTCACCGACCAGGACGTCCGCAACATCAGCAAGGTCTGCCTCATTGGCCCGACACTCAAGCGCGAACTGTTCGACAACGACAACCCGATCGGCAAGGAGCTGCGGCTGGGGAACGTGAGCCTGCGCGTGCTCGGGGTTCTCAGCCCCAAGGGCGCGAACATGTTCGGCCGCGACCAGGACGACGTGATCGTCGCCCCGTGGACGACCATCAAGTACCGCGTCTCGGGCAAGACCTCCGGCGCGTCCAGCGCCGCGCCCTCGGCGTCCACCGGCGGGTCGAGTACGGCCGTCAACACGCTCAATAACCCCTACCCCACGAGCAACGTGCAGCTCTATCCCGCCCCTTCACCCACGCAGGCCGCCGACACGCCCCAGCCGATTCGCTTCACCAACATCAACCAGATCCTCACCGCCGCCGACTCCTCCGAGGACATCCCCGCCGCCATCAAGCAGATCACCGCGCTGCTCCGCGAGCGCCACCGCACCGCGGCGGGGGAGTCGAACGATTTCTCGATCAACGACATGACCGAGCTGATGAGCACCCTGGCCTCGACCACTGAGCTGATCGGCAAGCTGCTGATGATCGTCGCGGCGATTTCTCTGGTCGTGGGCGGAGTAGGCATCATGAACATCATGCTCGTCTCCGTCACCGAGCGCACGCACGAAATCGGCCTGCGCATGGCGGTGGGGGCGCGGGCGTTCGACATCCTCGGCCAGTTCCTCACCGAGGCCGTCATCCTCTGCCTGCTTGGCGGCGCGACCGGAATCGCCCTGGGCCGTATCATGTCGATGATTGTCCGGTGGACACTGCATTGGCCGACGCAGCTTTCGGTCCCCGCGATCGTGGCGGCGGTCGTGGTATCCGCGACGGTGGGCCTGGTCTTCGGCTTTTACCCCGCGTGGAAAGCGTCCCAACTGGACCCGATCGAAGCCCTCCGCTACGAATGAACGACACGGCGCGCCGTGTTGCCACTGCGCGCCAAGAGACGAATCACTGGCATAAGAAAACCGCAACCGATGAACATGCACCGCCACCTCGCCCGCTTCGCTCTCGTGTCCGCAATGCTTCTGTTAGCCGCTGGCTGTACGGTCGGGCCGGACTTCAAGCCGTTGCGGACGGCCGTCCCGGGAGCGTATCTCAATCCGTCCGCACCTCCTACCACGCAGACGAGCGTCACGGCGCAGCGTCCTGCCGACGTGGCGCGCTGGTGGCAGACGTTCAACGACCCGGCACTCGATTCGCTCGTCGCCCGGGCGGTGGAATCAAACCTCGACCTGCGCCAGGCCACCGCGCGCCTGCGGCAGGCCCGAGCCGCCCGCGGCGTCGTCGCCTCGGCGCTCTGGCCCGACGTCAATGCCACCGGGGGTTACACACACA
>JAQGHH010000463.1 GCA_028288945.1 Phycisphaerales bacterium | reverse complement strand
CGTGACCTTTGCGGCCCAGCGTTCACGCAGCTCGCGGATGCCCAGCGTGTCGGTGTATTGAGTGCGGCCGGCGTCGATGGCTTTTCGGGCGGCGTCCTTGATGAGCGGGCTGGTGTCCTGGTCGAGTTCACCCGCCGCGAAGTTCGTGACCTGCACGCCCTGGGCGTGCAATTTCCGGGCGCGGTTGCGCATGCCGGAAGTCTGAGAACCGGTCAGCGCCAAGGCGCGTTGTGCGAGCTTCAATGGGGTCCCTCTCAATTTGAAAGTAAGAAGCGGTTTCACATCCCCCGTGGCATGGGCACCCCGCCCATGAGCGGACCGCCATCGCGGCACAAACACGGGCGAGGCACCCGTGCCACGAGGGAATATCTGACCCATTATCGCCGCGTCATTCCGCGGTGGGCAGGTACTTGCGTTCGCTTTCTTCCAGGTCCTTTACGCCGACCAGCTCGAAGACTTTATTCAGGCTGACGATGTCTTCTTTCAGGACCGACGCCCGGCCGGCACCGATCAATTTCGCGTACGCTTTTTCGACCGCCTGGATCGACGCGCGCAACCCGTGGTTGGCGAAGATCACGATGCGGCATCCGAGCTTCCCCAACTCGGCGGCGGTGATCGTATCGTACGTGGTCGGCACGGCAACCAGCGGCGTGGCCCGGGTCCATTTGCGGGCGAATTCGATAATCTGATCGGGCGTCTTCTCCTTGGAGTGAATCAGCACCGCGTCCGCGCCCGCATCCGCGTAAGACTCGGCACGATCGAGCGCGTCCTCGATGCTGTAACCGGCAATAAGCGCTTCCGTCCGCCCGATGACGAACAACTCGCCGTCCGCGCCGTCTTTGCACGCCTTGATCTTTAGCGCGTGTTCCTTCGCGGACACGAGTTCCCGGCGTGCGCCGTCGTAGAAGCTGCAGCGCTTGGGGAAGATGTTGTCCTCAATGCAGATGCCGGCGATGCCGGCGCGGGAGAATTTACGTGCGGTGTACGCCGCGTTGACGGCGTTTCCGTAGCCGTTATCGCAGTCGGCCAACACCGGGATCGACACGGCGTCGTTGATCTGACAGGCCGCCGCCAGTTGGACGCTCATGTCCAGGATGTTGGCGTCGGGCAGGCCGTTGGAGGCGGAGATTTGAAACCCGCTGGCCCAGATCAGGTCAAACCCGGCGCGTTCCCCGAGCCTCCCGGTCAGGCCGTCGTGCCCCCCGATTGCCAATAACTGACTCTTCTCCTTCAGTAGACGAAAGATGCTCTTGCGCGCCATGGTTTCCTTTCCCTGTGAAGAGAAATGCCTCTCTTCCGATGCCAAAATAGTATCTAAGCCGATTCTTAACCTTAATCTCTCCTTCATGAATACTGGATGAAAGCGCTTGCGCGCGTGAAAAATGTGAGTTGAGGTGATATTGGCCTGGCGGGACTGGGGTTAGCGTCGGAGTGAAGGCTAGGACCGATCCCGCAATCTCCGCCGGATCACGGCGATCAATCCCCAGAGCAGCAGCAGCAGGATCGGGGCGGCAATGGCTAGCGCGATCTCCGGGTCGATGCTCAGGCCCAAGTGGTGCGCGCCTTTCAGGACGTAGCCGATCAGACCCAGCGTGTAGTAGGCGAGGATGATGACCGACAGGCCTTCGACGGCGTGTTGGAGTTCCAGTTGCAGGCGCGCCCGGCGGTTCACGCTTTCGAGGAGGCGTTTGTTTTGTTCTTCAACGTTCAGGTCGATGCTCGTCCTGAGCAGGTCCGCGCCGCGGTCAATCCGTTGGGACAGTTGGGTCAGACGCTGAAGAACATCGCGGTGCGTCTGGGCGGCGGGCGAGAGCCGCCGCATGAGGAAGCGGCTGAGGCGCAGGATGTGCTCGATCTTCCCTTCGCGCAGCTCCCTCAATCGGCCTTGCAGGAGCAAGATGGAATCTGCGGAGCGTGCGAATTGGCTGAAGACCTTCGCCCGCAGGCTCTCAATCTCGGCGGCGAGTTCGAGCAGCGAATCCAGGACGGCCCGTTTGTGCTCCATTGATTCGGCGCGGCGCAGCGCCTCCATCTGCCGGACAAGCTGGTCTTCCCACTGGCCGAGATCGAACTTGACCTTTCGGGCCAGAGGCAGGGAGAGGAGGGCCAGGTGATAGGAATCCTCGATCACCAGCAGCCGCTCGACGGTCCGGCCCAAGTCCTGCGGGGACATCTGATGGACGACGATCGCGATGCGGCCGAAGCCGTCAGCGTGAACGCGATAGTCGCTGAAGACTTCCGCCCGGCCGGCCATGACCCGGCTGCCGTTGACGGTGTGGTCATCAAAAAGTGGCGTGAGGCCGTCGAGCGTGTGGGGCATTTCGTTTCTCGATCCGATGGCGATGCGCGTCGCGACCAGCGGCGGCGCGTCGAAGTTCTGGAAAAACCCGTCGGGAAGAAACGACCCACAGTCGAGGCCGAACGGCTGGAAGGGGATTTCCAAGTCGTATAGAAAAAACGTGCACGCGAGGAAGTCGGTGTGTCGTTCCCACGCCGCAACCAATCGGCCGAGGTGCGGGACCGCGGCGGTATAGATGGCGTGTCGGGCGGTTTCGTAAGTCGGCCGCAGGCCCATGGATTGCCGCAGCCGGTTCAATCCGGCGTGATCGGCAATCGCGAAACCGTCAGCGCTTAGGAACGCGAAATGGAAAACATGGGCAGGTCCGGTGAATCGGACGTAAGGCCGCGCGTGCAGTTCCTTCCAGATCAGATCCCGGTCTGAGTGAGCTTCCATTGCCATCCATCGCACCATGCGGAGTTCCGCAGAGGCCGCGCTCCGAACGCCGATTGTCCGGCGGCTTTTCCACGGGGGCAACGTGGATATTTCAGCAGCGCCTCCAACGAAATTCATGCGGGGAAGAGATGGCGAAGTCAGCAACAAGGGCCGCGAGGCCCGGCATTCCACCGGCTCTCGCGGCCCTTTGGCCGACACTTATAGATGCCCGATTATGACCCTGTGGGGCCTACCGTCAGCGTTACGGGCTTTCCCGCGACGGTCAGCTTGGAGCGCAGCTCGAAGCCGCCGGGAGTGGCGTGGTGCTCGAAGGCCGCGCCGCCGACGGGGTCCTTGAAGTTGCTCAGGGCGCCGGGCCCGCTTTCCACGACGGCCACCGCGGCGCGGAGCATCGCCAGGCGCACCTCCGCGGACATGTGCTTGTCATACACCTTCGTGTAGTCGGGCAGCATCATCTTGCCCCAGGCGTCCTGCGTGAATTGTTTGTACAGCGCCTCGGCCCGGGGATGGAACTGTTCGGGGGGAAGATCCAATAGCGCGGGCATCTGCTCGTAGTACGGGCGGGTCGCCTCAAGCCGCTTGATGACGCCCGGCAAATCTTCGCCGCTGGACTTGATGAGGTCCTGAAGGTTTGGCGATCCTTCGCCGAACATGCCGGTGAGGCGATCCTGCCATTTCTCGCCGGGTTTCACGTTCCTGAGTTGATCGATGAGCCAGTCGAGCCCGAACTGCCGCTCGACGCCGACGGCCGATTCCTTCAGCGACCCGCCTGCCGGCAGCTTCGCCAGCCTGCCGGCGAACTCCTCGAGCGCAGGGCCTTTAACTGCGGTCAGATGAGCGGCGGCCGTGTTGATGGTTATCTGCTCGATTGCATCCTGCACGAGAATGGCGATGAGCGTGGCGTCCCGGCCACTGTGCCGGGCGAGCGTCAGGGTGTCGGCCAGATCCTCAACTGCCGTGGACGCCTCCCCCTTCTGGAACTCCGACCGTGCGCGAAGGCACGCGAGGCGCGCCAGATCGCGTGACTTGGCCAGGTGCGGCAGAAGCAGCATCATCCCGTCCTGGTGGTTCAGGCCCCAGTCGCACTCGCGGATCGCCGCCCCACGGTGAAGTTGCTTGAGGCTGTTCGCGCTCGCCTCGATAAGCTGGAGGGCCGCGGGGTCAAGATTGGTTGTGGCCGCGTTCTCGGCGATGCCGCGCTGCTTGTCGTCCATCGCCGGCAGCATCGCGAACGCCTGCCAGTACTGAATGGCGGCATTCGGCGCGGCATGCTGCCCATCGGGCCGCGCGGTATTCCCGGGCGTCTCGGGCGCTGCAAACGCGCCGGGCACGACAGTGCCGCAAACGGCTGCGCCGATTAGAACGGAAGTGAGTGCGCGGAATCTCCGCGATCGGATCGAACGGTTCATCGGGGGCTCCAAAAAAGAGGTTATTAACGCTTCAACATGGACGGCTCTGGTCCCCTCTCTCTTGTACTCGGGGGAGAGGGAGAAAGACCGCAACGGAAACACGCGAGCGACGACCCGGCCACGCCCTACGGTTTCAAATCATCGAGGGCATCACCGAACGCACGCATCTCGCGCGACGTGCCGGGCAACAGCGACCGGGCGGCGTCGGCATTCATCAGCGAATCCAGTCGATCAGGCGACTCGGCGGCCGCCCGCGTGTACGCCGCCAACGTGGCGAACTGGCGGCCGGGCGATTGTCTCGTCGCAATCTCGGGCGGACCAATGGCGATTGGATGCACCCCTGGAATCGGATCGGGCGTTCGACCGTGGAACCAGGCGAGCAACACGGTCACACACGCCGCCGCGAGCGCTCCGGCCAACACCCAGCGCCCCGGCCATCGGGCGTGAGTGGTGGCGCGGCCCGCCTGCCGCTCGGCATCGATCGCCTGCGCGATCCGCGCCCGCAGCGCCGCCGGCATCTGTGGCGGCGGGAATGATTCAAGCTCCAGTTCCAGCGGATCACGCTCGGGGTTCATCGGACGCTCTCTTTGCTGCGCAGTTCCGTCCGCAGCTTCTCCAGGGCGTAGCGGTATCGCGAGGCCGCCGTGTGCGGCGAAATCTCCAACGCCGCGGCGATCTGCTCGAACGTCAGCCGGCCCCAAACCTTCATCGTCATTACCTCGCGCTGGGCCGGCGGAAGTTGCATCAGGCCCTGCTCGATCTCCTGCATTCGCGACTCCTGCTCGGGCCGGTCTGACATCCACCCGCCCGAGCCTTCGTCGCGTGCCGCCACGAATTCCCGCTGCCGCCGTCGGCGGTTGCCGCGGTGCAGGTCCAGCGCGCATCGCTTCAGGCACGCATACAGATAGGCCTCCGGGTCCGCCACGCCCTGTCGAGACCGCCAGAAGCGGAGGAATCCTTCCTGAACGATGTCCGCGGCATCGGATGAGCTAGGTGCCCATTGCCGGGCGAGCATCAGCAGCGTGCCGCCGTGCCGGTCGAGCCAAAGGGTCCAGTCGTCCGTTTCCGCCATGTTCGCCAGTTCCGCTCCGGGCTGTGCAGCCGTGATAAAGACGCCGGGGAGGGCGGATTTGTCTACGGCTGAGTGTAATTCGCCTGCAAGCCCTCAGAAGACAAGACGGAGCAAAGGCTCTTTCTAACGAAAGATCCCCGGTTTCCCGGGGATCTTTTGCAGGCTGGCGTGATGTTTCCGCTGCCAATTGTGGTGTGGGAGCGGTTGTTAAACTTGCGTTACGTGATCGCGCGGCGTGACGCCCGTCGCGCCGTCCTGTTTCTTGGTCTCGAAGAACCAGTCGAACCCGCCGGTGCCCACCAGGCTGTCCACGGACGTGTCGGAAATGATGGAGGGCTTGTTGAAGTTGTAGACGCTGTTGTATCCCGTATTGCTCCCGGCGCTGATGAGATGGGCGAGGCGCTGCTCGAAGCTCAGGTCGGTGCGGTTCCACTCCTTGAAGATCGCGGCGAGTCCGACGGCGTTGAAGTCGTAGATCGTGGAATCACCGATGAGGATGTTGTCGCTCACGCCGCCGATGACGGTGTCGGCACCCGCGCCGCCGATGAGGATGTTGCGGCCGATTCCTCCCTTGAGGACGTTGTCGAAGGCGTCGCCGACGATCAGGCTGTTGCCGATGGAGCCGGTGACGTTGCGGACGTTGAAGATTCCGCCCGCGGCGGCGGTGGCGGTGTTGAGCTTGAGGTTGACGACGACGTCGCCGACGAAGGCGGCGTAGGTAAGGGAGTTGATGCCCCCGCCGCCGTCGATTTTCCCGTCGAGGCTGCCGCCGGCGAGGAACGTGAAGGTGTCGTTGAAAGAGCCCGCGGTGATGTTCTGGAAGTTGTTGAAGGAGAAGCCGCCGAAGGAAACCTTGTTGTGGCCCTGAATGACGTAGTTGGTTGGGGCCTCGGGTCCGACGACGTTATTGGGGCCCGAGCCGCCGACGAAGCCGCCGATATTCGAGAAGGTGCCGCCGATGCCGGTGGCGGTGTTGTTGGCGAGGTTGAGGGAGACGGGGGTGGAGAGGTTGGAGTAATCGAGGGTGTTGATTCCGGGGCCCGCGCCTCCGTCGATGTTTCCGGAGACGCTGCCACCGGGGAAGAAGGCGAAGTTGTCATCGCCGGCGGGGCCGGTGAGGTTTTCGAAGGAGGAGAAGCCGATGCCGTTGACGGTGCCGGAGTTCGCGCCGTTGATGACCCAGAAGGCGTCGGGGCCGACGATCGTGTCGTTGAGGCTGGCGGAGCCGACGACGCTGGTGATGTTGGAGAACGTGCCGCCGATGCCCGGGCCGGTGCCGGTGCCGAGGTTGACGGTGATGGGGCCGGCGAGGTTGTGATAGTCGAGGGTGTTCGTGCCCAGGCCGCCGTCGAGGTTTCCGGTGATGCTGCCGCCGGGCATGAAGAC
>JAQGHH010000316.1 GCA_028288945.1 Phycisphaerales bacterium | reverse complement strand
AATCAAGGTGGGTACGCTTGGCGTCTTTGAACATCACTACGAAGCAGACGATGCCCAATGCCGTCAGCAGCAGGTAGCTGGGGGCAGTGCTGCCGTCCAGCGCCACCTTCCGCGGGTAGCCTTCCAGCCGGGCGTCGTTCTTGGCGACGAGGTCGTCCGCGCGGGCGGTACCTGCGGGAAGAAGGAGCGGCCCGACAAGACTGATCACAGTCAGGCAAAGGGCGGCAACGCGACTTTTGCGGCGGGGGTTTAGACGGCGGTTCATGTCGCCCATCATAACCAGTTTTCAATGGGACGGGCAAGGGAACGGAAGTCTTCCGCCGGAAGACAAACGGTTTCCCATTTCACCGACCGCCGACGCATGTGGTTGCGGTACTCCGTCAGATCAATCCCCATCAGCCAGTACCACCTGCCCTTGTACTGATACATCCCCGGCTCGGGCGTCAACGGGGGGTCGATCCAATAGATGAATGTGAGAACCGCCTTATACCCTTCCCCGAAAACCTGCTCCCATTGCATGAGGTCGGTGACGTCCTGCTCGGTGGCCCAGGTCTCAAAGCCCTTGCGCCCCGAGCTGCTGCGCACCTGCCGGCCTTTCACATCGACCAGCAGGTTCGGGCCGTTCTTGCTGTAGACGACGAAATCAAAGCTCTTGAGCTTCGCGTTGGCGAACAGCGCCCTCTTCGCCTCATCCACCGCGACGCAGGGAATCCCCCGATCGCGCAAAAACGCCTCAAACGCGGCTTCGTAATGGACATTGCGGTCGGCCATGAATTAGTTGTCAGTTGCTAGTTGTCAGTTGCCAGTGGGAGAGAAGCCGCGGGTTGTTCGTCGTTATCGAAGGAGGCAGGCAGCTTCATCCCATCTGCTTCCTTCACTGACAACTGGCAACTGACAACTTCCCCCCATCCTATCCTCCCCCCACACGTTTCCGCTAGATTGCCGGCATGCGCATTATCGCGGGTGAATTTCGGGGGCGGAAGCTATTGCCGCCGGAGGGGGACGTGACGCGGCCGATCACCGACCGTGTGAAGCAGTCGCTGTTCGACATTCTGACTCCCCTGCTCCCCGAAGCGCGGGTGTACGACTGCTTTGCCGGGACGGGAAGCATGGGGCTGGAATCATTGAGCCGAGGGGCGGCCCACGCGACATTCTTCGAAGCCGACCGCGGCGGCCTGACCCGCCTCCGTCGAAACATCGACACCCTCGGCTGCGTCGATCAAACGCGCGTCATCCCGGGCGACCTTTTCCGTTGGTTCGCCGCCGCTAGTAATGATCCCAAGCCCGACGCCAGGGCCAACCTCATCTTCCTCGACCCGCCCTATCGCTTCCTCCGCGAGCAACCCGAAAAGCTCCGCGAGCTTGCCGCCAACATGGCCAGATCTCACCTGGCCCCCAAAGGAATCATGATCTTCCGCCACGACGCCCGCGATGTGCTAGAGCTTCCCCCCCTCGAGCGTTACGATGTCCGCGAGTACGGCGGAATGACGCTGGAATTCCTCCGCAATCAAGAAACGCTGAACGATGAACACTGAACGCTGAACACCGCGACGACACGACTGCCGTAAAGCAGGCTTCTTCTGTCTCCAAAATCGGCGTTCGCGAATCGCAAATCGGCAATCCCAATCGTGCCCGTTCCCTACCAATTCTTCTCCCCCACCGACGCCGCCCGGGTGAGCAAGCTGCATCTGATGGCCCGGCAGGTCGTCGAAGGCGTCATCACCGGCCAGCACAAAAGCCCGCACAAGGGCTTCAGCGTCGAATTCTCCGAGCACCGCGACTACGTGCCGGGAGACGAGCTGCGCCACCTCGACTGGCGCGCCTACGCCCGGACCGACCGCTACTACGTCAAGCTCTACGAACAGGAAACCAACCTCCGCGCCACGCTCGTGCTGGACACCAGCGCGTCGATGCAGTTCGGCAACAAAATCGACTACGCCCGCCACCTCGCCGCGTGCATCGCGTACCTTCTTTCCACGCAGCAGGATTTGGCCGGGCTGGTGGCCATCGATGATTCGGTGAAATTTGAAATGCCCGCCGGCTCATCGCCCGCACATCTGGACCGGCTATTCCGCGCGATGGAATCGATCCAGGCCGGCTCGGGCACTGATCTGCCCAATCAGCTTCACGGCCTTTGCGAGCGCCTGCCCCGCCGAAGCCTGGTCATCATTTTCAGCGACCTGTGGACCGAGCCCGCCGAGCTCGTCAAGGCGCTTCAACATCTGCGCTACCGCAAGCATCAGGGGATGATGATCCATCTGCTCGACCCCGCGGAGCTCGATCTGCCGTACGACCGGACGCTCACGTTTCAGGACCTGGAGACGCGCGAAAAAGTCCAGGTTGATCCGAGCGAACTACGCGAGACGTACAAAAAGGAAGTCGAGCAATACCTGGCGAGCATCCGCCGGGCATGCACCGATTCGGACGTGGAATATCACACGATGATGACGAATGAGGCGTATGACAAGGCGCTCGTCCGCTTGTTGTCGCGGAGGAGTTGAGGGATTGTCAGTTGTCCGTTGTCAGTGCTCAGTTGCAGAAGACGAAGCGCGATGCGGCGGCGGTTGCTCCACAACAACTGACAAGGGACAACGGACCACTGACCAACCCAAATGTCCGGCTTAACTTTTCTATTTTCCGCCGCCCTCTGGGCCCTCCCGCTTGCCGGGCTCCCCGTCCTTTTGCACCTGCTCTTTCGGCGAAAGTCGCCGGTGATTCAGTTCAGCACGATCCGGTTCATCAAGGCCAGCATGCA
>JAQGHH010000397.1 GCA_028288945.1 Phycisphaerales bacterium | reverse complement strand
GTTGGTGACACTGTTGTTCCAGTGCGTGCCGATGCCGGGGGTGGACCCGTGATAACCTCCGTTCTCGACCTGGCTGACGTAGAACGCGCAGTCGGGGCCGACGGAGGCCAGGTCGCCGTACGCGCCGCTGCCGGTGGCGATGTCGGTGGCCACCGGCACGCCCGTGTAGCCGGGCCCCAGCACGTATTTGGTGATCGTGCCGTCGTTGTTGTTGCTGTAGAGCGTGGACGACGTGGTGGTCTCGCTGAAAGCCAGGCCGTCGGGGTAATGGGCGGTGTTAAACGAGTTCACAACCGCGCCGGTGTTGGCGAGGATCATGATGCTGCTGTTGCTTTGCCCGGCGAGGGCGATATGGCCGCCCGGGCCGGCCACCATGCCGTCGACGAGGAACGGGGCCGAAAAGATCTGCGTGTTCGTAAAGGTGGCCGGGTTGTAGATGTACACCTTGCTCAAAGAGTTTCCGTCCGAATAGGCGATGCGGCCGTCGGGGAGCGTGGTGACCCCGTACCCCTGGCCGCCGACGGAGTTCGGCATGAACTGTGCCGTGGTGGTGGTCAGATTGTTGGGATCAAACCGCTGAAGCCCGAAGCCGGTGACCGTATAAACGTACCCGTCCAGGCCGTTGGTCATCCCGTAGCCGGTGGGACTGAGGTTGGGGATGTTAAAGGTCCCGATGATGCCGTGAAGGGGCGTGCCCTGGTGAACGGTGCTTTGCGTCAGGCTGTATTCGAGGATCGTGCCGCCGTTGCGGGTCAGCAGGTTGTTGGCGCTGGTCCACGCCATTCCTGGCGCGGCGCCCGCCAGGGGGCCGGTGTAGATCTCCTGGGTATAAGCGGGGTCCAAAGTGGGGTACTGATTGCCCTGAGCGCCGGCGCCCACAAGAAGCGACGCGAACATCGCGGACACCGCGGCGATACGCATTTTCATGACATGCTCCGTGAAGTGATGGAAGACCGCGCGCCGGCCCTACGCGAGCCGACGGCCATTGACCAAGGTTGAATAGGGGGTGGAAGGCAGGCCCGCGCGGACGCCCGCAAAGCGTCCGCGACACGTACGGCGATGTGTTGGTCCCTCCACCGAATCCAATTTGCAATTTATGCAGCGGCGGGATCAGCCGCAAGGAAATTATTTGCAAATCCTTACGCGTCGTCCGTGCCCGGCGGACGATTCCATCGGAGCATGCACATGTTGGTGCTTCTCAGGGAAGGGCGACGGTGAATGTGCCTAGGACCGAGGCGCCCGCGGAATTGCCCGCAATATCGGCGACCGCCCCCGGTTGCAGCGAGATCGTGTATGTCCCGTTCGCGCTGGAGCTCCATGAACCGCCGGGCGGGGTGATTTGGTAGGTCGCGGTGCGGGGGGAGCCGTTGGAGGGCGTGTCGATGGAGACCAATGTCGCGGCGGCGCTGAAGGCCAGGGCGGAATTCGTCACGACGATGTTGTGGTCGCCCAGTGTCGCGGCGTTAATCGCCGTGGCGTCACTGTAGGTGACGGTGAAGGTGTAACTCGTCGCGCCGGCGGAAGGCGCGGCGACGTTGGGGGCGTTCAAGGCGCTTGCCGCGGGGCTCGTGGAGTCGATCGTGATCGCGGCGGCGGGGGAGTCCGGCGACTGCGCATCGCCCGGAGAAGTCTGGCGGGCGGTGATGGCGTGCACGCCGTCGGACAGGGGCGCTGCGCCGGTGGTGGTGACGGTCGTGCTCGTGGAGCCCGCCGCGGCGACGGCTGCGCCGATGGGCGTGCCGTCCGCGTAAACGGTGACCGTCGCGCCGGGGGTGGTGGAGGGGACGACGAATTGCAGCGCCATGGAGGGGGAGGAGTTGTTCAGGTTCGTGATGCCGTCGGACTGCGAGACGCCGCTATCGCTGCCGGCGGCGAGCGTGGGCGCGCCGGGGGCGGTGGAAACGGGGGCCGGGACGGCGACGGTGAACGTGCCCAGAGTTTGGACCACGTTGAGATTCCCAGCCGTGTCGGCGATCTGGCCGGGTTGCAGCGTGAGCGCATAGACGCCATTGCCGGCGGCAGACCATGCGCCGCCCGGCGGCGTGAATTGATAGGTCGCGGTGCGGGGCGCGCCGTTTACTGCATTATCTACCGTTACAAGACTTGCGGGTGTCGTGAAGTTGCCGGGGCCGGAGATGACCACGTCCGCGTTGTCGAAGTTCGTGGTGTCGAGCGCGATATTGTCGCCGAGCGTGACGGTGAAGCTGTAGGCGGCCGCGCCGCTCGCAGTGACGTTATCGGCTTGTAGCGCAATGGCGGCGGGGAGGCTGGTGTCGATCGTTATCACGGCCCCGGCGGAGTCCGATGAGGGGCCTTCGACGGGCGCGGTCTGGCGGGCGGTGAACGTGTGCGGGCCGTCGGCGAGAGTCGCCGAGCCGTTGGTGGTGACGAGGGTGGTCGTGCCGCTTGCGGTAGCCGAGCCGACTGGCGCGCCGTCGGCGAAGAGTGTCACCGTTGCCCCGGCGACCGTGTTGGCGACGGAGAATTGCAGCGCCGTTGCGGGCGAGGAATTGTTCAGGCGCGTGAGGCCGTCGGCCGCGGAGGCTCCGGTGTCGCTGGCGGCCGCGAGCACCGGGGCGGCGGGGGCGGGGCTGGGCGGGAGGGGGATGTTGACGGTGAAGTTGCCGATTGTCGCCGCGGCAGCGGGGTTGCCGGCGGTGTCGAAGGCCTGGCCGGGCTGGAGTTGGATCGTGTAGCCGCCACTGGCGGCGGCGCTCCATGCGCCTCCCGGCGGGGTGATCGCATAGGTCACGGTCCGGGGCATCCCGTTGGTCTGGGAATTCACCGAAATAAATGTCGCGGGAACGCTGAAGCCGTTGGGGCCGGCGACGACCACGTCGCCCGTGCCGAAGGTGGAGACGTTGAGGCTCAGGTTGTCGCGGTAGACGACCTGGAAGGTGTAATTTGTCGCGCCCGCGGCGCTGACGGCGGGCGGATTGCTGGAGGCGGTGGGCGCGATGGTATCTACTACGATCCCAATAGGCGTGGAGTCGGCGGATTCGGAACTGCCCGGGATCGTCTGCCGGGCCGTGATGAAGTGCGGGCCGGGGGCCAGCGGGGCGTTGCCGGGGGTGATGAGCGTAATTGTTCCGCCGGGAGAAACGACCGCGGCCAAGGCCGCGCCGTCCACGTAGAGCGTGACCGTCGCGCCGCTCTCCGTCCCCGGCACCGTGAACTGCAACGCCGCGGCGGGCGAGCTGTTGTCCAGCGCGGTGATGCTGTCAACGTTTGAAGCACCCGTGTCGCTGCCGGGCAGAAGGGCCGGCGCGCCGGGCGCGGGCGACAACGCCAGGCCGATCGAAACGGCGAACGTGCCGAGGGCCTTGCCCGCGGCGGCGTTGCCGGCGATGTCGCTGACCTGCCCGCCCTTGAGGGCGACCGTGTAGACGCCATTGTCCGAAGCGGCCCACGCGCCGCCGGGGGCGGGAATGCTGTAGGTTGCGGTGCGGGAAGGGGCGTCGGTGTTGCCGTCCAGGCCGACGAGGGCTGCGGCGCGATTGAACCCGTGCGGGCCCGTGACGGCGACGTCATTCCCGTCCAGCGACGCGACCGCGACGGCGGTGTTGTCGGAATAGGTGACGGTGAACGTGTAGCTGCCGCCCCCGGCGGCGGTGACGGGGCCGGCGGAAAGCGCCGCGGCGGGGGGCGTCGCGCCCACCGTTAACGTCAGCGACGAAGATTGCGGCGAAGGCAGTCCGCCGGGCGGCGTCTGGCCGGCGGTGATCGAGTGCGGCCCGTCCGTCAGGGCGGTTGCGCCGTCCGTGGCAATGACCGTGGTAGAGGAAGCCGCAATGGCGGTTCCGATCGGCGCGCCGTCGGCAAACAGCGTGACGGTCGCGCCGGGCGTGGTGTGGCCGACGCTGAACTTCAGCATGCGCGCCGGCGAGGCGTTGTTGAGCGACGTGATGGCGTCGGAGGAGGAGGTGCCGGTGTCACTGATGGGGAGCAGCACGGGGGTGGCGGGTGTCGCGGGATCGATGGCGACGGTAAACGTCCCGAGCGAGACGGATGAATTAACGTTGCCGAGCGTGTCGCGCACCTGGCCGCCCTGGAGGACGATGGTGTAGGTGCCGTTGTTGGCCGTCGTCCATCCCCCGGGCGGGGTGGCGATCTGGTAGGTGGCCGTCCGCGACAAGCCGGGCGTGGCCGAGTCGAGGGCGGCCAGGAGGGCCGGCTCCGAAAATCCGCCGGGGCCGGAGACGATGACATTACCATCGCCAAAGCTGGCGGGATCGACGGCGGTTGCGTCCGTCCAGAGCACCGAGAATTGGTAGGGTTGTGTGGTTGGTGCGCCGACGGCCACCGCCGACAGACTGGCGGCGGGCGGCGCGGTGTCGGGCGCCTTCTGCAAGACGGGCGCGGCGCGGTCGCCAAAGGTGAGCTTCGCCGAGTGCTTTTTCGTGAGGTTGACCACCGCCATCCCGCCGGCCGGCAGCGTCGGCACGTCCCCGGCGGGCGGGATCTGAACGACGTGATACACGCCGGCGGCCAGCTTCCTGAAAACAAACGCACCGCTTTTGTTGGTGACGGTGGCCGGCTCTCCCGCGTCCGCGACGCCATTGCCGTTCAGGTCGAGGAAGACGGCGACGCCGCGAAGGAGATGCTCCTTGTGCTGGCGTTTGCCGTCGGCGTTGAGGTCTTCAAAGACGGTTCCGGTGATGGAGCGGGAGAGGAAGAGGCGAGGCTCAAGGGCTTCGATTGAACATGATGGGGCGCGGGTGACGGGTGCGCGTGTGCGGACGCCGGGCGTTGCCCGCCCCGACATGGACCGCGCATCGGTCTGCATTGAAGACTCCCCGCGGACGGCGCTGCGCCCCGAAGCCGACCCCGCCCGACCCGCCGAGAAACCTCGCCGCCAACAAGGCAGCGACGTCGGCAGTACAGCCGTGAATCATGGCTCGCATTGCCCGAATTGACAACGGAAAAATGCCAAGACATCGGTCCAAACCCGTGGAAATCCCCGACGTCTTCCGCCCCGCCCTCCCAACCGCGACGAAGCCCCCATTTTGGCGCGCGGGGAGAAGGCGGATGACCTTCCCCACGTTCGATGGGCTCCACGCGTCCCCGTCCTTCTCTGCCTCGGCGTTCCTACTTTGGCGTCTTGGCGTTCGTTCCTCTTCCGTCGGACCTAGACGCGTGTAGTAGGCGCGGAAGTTTCGCCATTCACCTTTTGCGGCAGCTTTGCGCAGGAGTACACTTCCTGCGGCGTTGGAAGTCATACATTATTTGCGTCACTAGCAACCGTCCTTTCCGGGTTGCTATCTCAAAGGGGTTGCCATGGCATATCGACGGCGTTCCGTGTTCCGCAATGGACTCACGCTGACAGACGTATGCATCGTCCTTTCGGTGGCGGTTCTGGTCATTGGCGTGATACTCCCGGCAATGATGACGCGCAGCCGTGACAACTCGGGCCGCGTGAAGTGTGCCAGTAATCTGCGCCAGATCGGCTTGGCGATGATCCTGTACGCCAACGCCGAAAAGGACGGCGGATTCCCGCGCACGTATTTCAATCCCGACTCCTCCGCGGTCATCAGTGACACCACCGGCTACGCGGTCAACGCCAGCTTCGGGCGGCCGGGTGAACCCAGCCCGGTCGGCGACAACAACGTCGCCGCGAGCTTCTTTCTGGCTCTTAAGACTCAGGACATTGACTCAGATGTCTTCGTCTGCCCGTACACACTGGCCGAGCGTGGGTTCACGGACTCGAAGGTGACGGACCACAGCAACTGGCAGAAGATCCCGCAGAATATGTCGTAC
>JAQGHH010000387.1 GCA_028288945.1 Phycisphaerales bacterium | reverse complement strand
GGTGAACTCGCCGCTGGTGAGCCGCAGCCAGATCTTCCAATTCGCGCCGCTGACCGAGGAGGAGATTCGCACGCTGATTCTGCGGGCGGCGTCCGATAAGGAGCGCGGGTTTGGGAACCTTGCGATCCCCATCGAAAAGCCGGCCCTCGACCTCTGGGCGACCATGTACGACGGCGACGGCCGCCGGGCGCTGTCGGCGCTGGAGGTGGCGGTGTTGTCATCTCGCGCCGAGGAGCCAGGAGCCGGAAGCCAGAAGCCAGAAGAAGGAGAGAGGGCTTCCTCTGCTTCGTCTACTGGCTCCCGGCTTCTGGCTTCTGGTTCCTCTTCCGCCGTCGCCCTCCACATCACCCTCGACATCGCCGAGCAATCCATTCAGCGTAAGGCGATCGTTTACGACGGCATCGGCGACGAGCATTACGACGCGGCCAGCGCGCTGATCAAATCCATGCGGGGTAGTGACCCGGATGCCGCGATCTATTGGGTCGCGCGGATGCTTGAGGCGGGGGAAGACCCGCGATTTATCGCCCGGCGGATCGCCATTCTTGCCAGCGAAGACATCGGGAATGCCGACCCGAGGGCGCTGATGGTCGCGGCGGCGGCTTATGAGGTGGTCGAGAGGATCGGCATGCCCGAGGCGCAGCTAACCCTCGCGCAAGCGGCGATTTACATGGCCACGGCCCCCAAATCCAATGCGTCTGCCATGGCCATCTGGTCGGCCATGACGGACGTGCGGGAGGGCCGCACCGTCCCCGTCCCGGTGCACCTGCGCGATGCGCATTACAAGGGCTCTGAAAAATTGGGACACGGCAAAGGATACAAGTACGCGCATGATTTTGAGGGCGGATTTGTAAGACAGGAGTACTTGGGAGTCGATAAAACCTACTACACCCCCACCGACCGGGGTTACGAGGCGGAGATCGCACGGCGGATGGCAGCACTTCGCTCAAGTGGCGAGGGGCCGACGTCCGAAAATGACTCACAAGGCGCCGGCGAAAATCCCGGCCGCTGACCGCGGCCAAATTCTTGTCTGATCCTTTGATCCCTATGGGTCCGGATTTTGCTAAACCGGTTGTGAGGATACGTCGTAATGAATGATATGAAGAGCAAGGCCGACGTACGACGGCACTTGAAACAGCTTCTGGGGGGCATGACTGAGGCGGACCGCCACCGCTTGAGCATCGCCGCCTGCGGATTTCTCACGGCCAGTCCGGAATTCACCGCCGCCCGCGTGGTGATGCTCTACCTCAGCACGCCCCACGAGCTGGATACCGCTCCCCTCGCCCTGAAATGTTGGCAGGCCGGGAAAACGGTTGTGGTTCCGAAGGTGAGTTGGGACCAGCGCCGGATGCTTCCCGTCGAAATCACCAGCCTCCAGACCGGCATCACCACTACGGGCCCGAACATCCGCGAGCCCATCGCCGGCAAACCCATCCCCCTCGATCTACTCGATCTCGTCGTCGTCCCCGGCCTGGGCTTCTCCTCAGCCGGCTACCGCATCGGCCGGGGTATGGGTTTCTACGACCGGTTCCTCGCCCAGCCCGATTTTATCGGACTCTCCTGCGGCCTGGCATTTCAGGAACAGATCATCGAAAACGTGCCCGTGCTTGACCACGATGTGCCGCTGGGTATGCTGGTGACCGACCGGGGAATCACGCGCTTCGCATCGCAATGTATTCAAGCGGAGTAGTTGACAGTTGCCAGTTGTGAGTTGCCGGCGAAGGAAGCAGAAGCGGTGAAACTACATCTGCTTCATGTGCTGGCAACTGGCAACTAACAACCGGCAACTGTTCCAGAGAACAGGGAGGTTCTCGTGGCCCGTTCCCATCACACCCGTATTAGTCGGCCCCTCATTGCAGCGCTCGGCGTTACGCTCGCGGTCGGTCTGACGCTTTACATCCACAACGTGAAAAAAGCACGGGCGACGGAGACTCGGCTGCCGGATTCGGCGCCAGTGATTGCCGTAAACCTGCCGGATGCCGGGAACGTTGCGCCGCGAAACGGGCTGATCACTCAGGGATCATCAATCACTCAGGGATCATCACCGGTGCCGCCGGTGAAGGTCGGCCCGCCCATAACGAAGCCCGCGGAGAATTCGTCGCCCACGACGCGCCCCACGCCGCCCGCGCATCCGCCCGGCACGATTTCCGCGCAGCCTTTGGCGGATGCGAAGTCCAAGAAAGAGGCGGGAGATTTGCTCGGTGCCCGCGCTATGCTGAACGGTGCGCTTGAAGGCGGCCGCCTCAGCCCCGCCGACACGGAAGCCGCCCGCCAGTCCCTGGGTGAAATCAACGAGACCCTCGTCTTCTCCAAGAACCGCTTCAAGGACGATACCCTCCAGGAAGGCTATCAAGTCCAGAGCGGCGAGCGCCTGGCGCGCATCGCCGATCGTTTCGGCGTGACGTGGGAATTTCTCTGCAAGATCAATGGCCTGCCGGATGCCCGAAAGGTCCGCGCCGGACAGTGGATCAAGGTGATCCACGGCCCGTTCCATGCCGTCGTCAGCAAAAGTGCCTTCCGCCTCGACGTCTACCTCGGTTCGCCGGGCGAGCCGGGCTCGCTGTTCGTCCGCAGCTTCCCCGTCGGTCTGGGGAAAGAGAATTC
>JAQGHH010000386.1 GCA_028288945.1 Phycisphaerales bacterium | reverse complement strand
CGACGGCGACGGGGCTCGTGGTGCGGGGGTATGTGTCGAAGATCGACGGATCGGTGCAGCCGTACGGGATGATCGTGCCGGAGTCGTGGGCGAAGGACCCGGCGCGAAAACGTCGGCTGGACATCTGGTATCACGGCCGCGGGGAGAATTTGAGCGAAGTGAATTTTCTGATGGACCGCGAGAAATCTCGCGGGGAATTCGCCCCTAGGGACGCTTTCGTGCTGCATCCTTACGGCCGGTATTGCAACGCCAACCGGTTCGCGGGCGAGGTGGATACCTTCGAGGCGTTGGAGAGCGTGAAGAAGAATTACGCGATCGATGACGACCGCATTCTGGTCCGCGGCTTCTCGATGGGCGGGGCGGCGTGCTGGACGTTCGCCACGCACCATTCGGGCCTTTGGGCCGCGGCCGCGCCGGGGGCGGGATTTAGCGAGACCGCGGGGTTTTTGCACATTTCGGATCTGTCGCAGGTGCCATGGTATCAGCAGAAGCTCTGGCATCTCTATGACAGCACGGACGTCGCGATCAACCTGTTCAACTGCCCCACCGTCGCCTACAGCGGCGAACTGGACGGCCAGAAGCAGGCGGCGGACATGATGGTCAAAGCGTGCAGTGACGAGGGAATCGATCTCGCCCATGTCATCGGCGCCGGGGCACATCACAACTACGTGCCGGCGGCGAAGGAAGAGATCAATCACCGACTCGATGCGATCGCGCTAAGGGGGCGCAATCCGTTGCCCACGCGTGTGAAATTCGCCACGTATTCGCTGCGATACAATACGATGGACTGGATAACGATCGATGCACTCGAGCACCACTGGGAGAAGGCGGAAGTCGACGCGGAGATCGTTAATTCCAATGAGGTTCGGATCACGACGAAGAATGTCGTGGCGCTGACAATTTCAATGCCGCCGGGGCTTTGCGCGTTTGATTTGACGAACAAGCCCAACGTTTTGATTGATGGCATGAAGCGAGACGTGGAGCAACGCCCTTTGTCGGATCGTTCGTGGACGGCTCACTTCTTCTTGCCGCCCGCTTCATGGCAGTTGAAGCGCGATCCAGAGGCGCCAGTTTTCGGATCCGGCCTGCCCGGCGGTTGGGCGCGATTCATGAACAACGGCCTGAAGAAAGTACACGGCCTGCAAGGCCCCATCGACGACGCATTCATGGATTCGTTCATCATGGTCACGCCGACGGGTCAGCCGCTGAATGAACAGACCGGCACGTGGGTGAAGGCCGAGGAGGCGCACGGCATCGAGCACTGGCGACGGCAATTCCGTGGGGAGGCGCGCGTGAAAGACGACGCGGCCATTTCCGACGCGGACATCGCGAACAGCAACCTCGTGCTCTGGGGCGATCCATCGAGCAACAAGGTGCTGGCGAAGATCGCAGACAAACTGCCGATCAAGTGGGACGGGCAGACGGTGATCGTTGGGGGGAAATCGTACGCGGCCGGCAAACATGTGCCGGTGATGATCTATCCGAACCCGCTGAATCCGAAGCGGTATGTGGTGCTCAACAGCGGCTTCACGTTCCGCGAGTACGACTACGAGAACAACGCACGGCAGACGCCGAAACTGCCGGACTGGGCGGTGGTGGATTTGGAGGCGCCGGCTTCGGGGAACAGCCCGGGAGGGATCGTTGGGGCGGGGTTCTTTGGGGAGAAGTGGGAATGGGACGGGAAGAGGCAGTAGCCAGAGTGCAGAATGCAAAGTGGGGAAACGGAAGGCTGCTCGGGTCGAGGGATTGAAGTCAAAATGCAGAATGCAAAGTGAAAAATGCGGAGGGCCGCTTGCGACATGAACGCTGGGAGAGGAGCGACGGCCGTGAATAATGCGCCTGGTTTGGGGGCGGGGGAATCAGTGCGCAAGAAGCAGGCGCGGCTCAACCGATCCACGCGGGGGCAGTGGGGTTTGTATGCCTCGCATCGGGCGGAGATCGAGCGGCTGCTGGTGCCGGAGCGGCGCGGGGGGAGGATTTGTGTGCTGGGGGCGGGGAATTGCAATGACCTTGATTTGCAATGGCTCGTCGAGGCTTACCGGGAAGTTCATTTAGTTGATATTGACGGGGACGCACTGCAACAAGCGGCCAAGCGCCAGGGGCTTGAGGGCTCGGCCAAGGTGCGGCTGCATGAAGGAGTCGATCTGACGGGGGCGGCGGATACGCTCGGGGGATGGGCCAGACGGCCGCCGACGGGGGAGGAGGTGGAGGCGTGCACCTGCCGGGCAGCGGGGCCGCCGGGGGAGTGGGCGGCGGCGCTCGGAGGGGCGTTTGAGGCGGTGCTTTCGCCTTGTGTGCTTTCGCAATTGATTGCGCCGGTGCGCGACACGATCGGGGAGCCGCACGCCGGGTTTAACACACTGCTCGCGGCGATTCGGGGACGGCATCTGCGAACGATGGCCGACCTGCTTTTGCCGGGAGGGTGCGGCGTCTTTGCCACGGATTTGCTTTCATCGGCGCGGTACGCGGATCTGGCGAAAGTGGCGAAGGAGCAATTGCCGGGGCTCATGCGGACGTTTGTGGGGGATGGGAAGTATTTTGGGGGGCTTGATCCGGGGGCGATTGCGGGAGTTTTGAAAAATGAGCCGGGAGTGGCGGAGTGCGTGGGCGAATTGAAGGCGGCTGCGCCGTGGCTGTGGCATTTGGGGCTGAACAAGGCTTATCTGGTGTATGCAATCAGCTTTCGTCGGCGGCGGTGAGGCCCTTGGGAGGTAGCGTGGCATGGATGGTGGGCAGAGGGGATGGCAGAGCGGGCGGTGTGGACAGAGTGATGTGGGGAGGGGTTCGTGGAACCGCATGGCGCGGGACTCGTTAAACTGCAATTGGTTGCGGCGATCGCAAGCGAACAAGGGAGTGACGTGGCGATTATCCGTTGGTGACCTTGCGCACGGACGATACGATCGGCGGGCGAGGGGTGGTGGCATTTTGTGCGATTGCGATGGGTTGTGAGTCATGTTGTACGACAATTTACGCATTCCGCCGCCGCGGTTTCCGGATTTGGTGTTACGGTCGCCGGCCAACTGGACGGCCGTGGCGTTCCTTGTGCTGCTGGCGACGATCCATTCCGCGGTGGCGATCCCGGCGCTAACCGTCGGACGATGGGAAGGGTATCTGAGCCTGGTGCTTGCCACGTTATTTGCCGTCGGAGCGCTGGGTGCGGTGCGCTTTAGGTCGGAGGTGGCGCTTCAGACGTCGCGACGGCGGGTTGTCCTGCGCACGGGCGTGGGCAGATTTTGCGTCGAGCGGTCGATCGATTTCGACGGCTTGAGCGGCGTGAGGCTGACCGCCGGCCGGGTGGGTGGGAAGATGGAAACGCGGATCGAGATTCTCTGCCCGTTCGAGCAGATCGAGTGCCCCCCCACCGCCGTTCCGCGACAGCAGGCGCTGCTGATGGCGATGATGCTGGAGGTGCCGTTGATCAAGGTGTGTGACGAGGAGATGGCGGAGATGGAGACGCCGCGGAAGCGCGGGGGGATTTGGTCCGTGTGGGAGAAGAAAGCATAGGGTCGGCTGCCCAGTTTGGTTCGCGCAATACCAAAATCAAGCGGCCAATTGAACGCGCTTGTGCGCTTTCATGAAGCGCCGCCAGCACTCCCAAAAAGGATGCGGAAGCGAACTTCAATCGATCCGCAATACCCATATGTCACACGTACTCAAACCTTGGCGAATCGCGCTCCCGCAAACGCGGCTTCTCTGCATCTTCTTCGCCGCTTGCTTTGCCCCAATCGTGCCGGCGTTCGCGGACGACGCAGGAATATCGGTTACCGGAGTCGGCGTCGCCAAGGGACAGCCGAGCGTGGTCGAAATCGGCGCCCGCCTCATTGGCGAGGGGGATCTCGCCGCCGATGCGAGTGTGAAATACAACGACTTGAGAAAGAAGGCAGTCGCGGCCCTGGACGCGCTGAAAGACCCTTACCTGTCGATCGAATTCGGCGGCCCGTCCGTGGGGTTGGCGCCGGACCCTGGCGCGCCGATGCGCTTGATGCAGGGGATCGCCACGGACAACGCCAAGCGGAGGGTGCAGGTCTCCGAGCAGGTAAAACTGGTCCTTAAAGGCGTCGAAAAGCTCGAGAAAGACAGGCTGATCGCAGCCGTCCTTAAGGTGATCGACACCGCCAGGGATGCCGGGCTGGTGTTGAGCGACGCGCCCTCCAATTACATCCAGATGCAGCTTCGCGCACAAAGCGGGCAGAGCGGAGACACGATTGTCGTTTTCAAGATTCCGGACCGAACGGAGCTCGAAACTCAGGCTTATGAAAAGGCCGTGGCCAACGCCCGCGCCAGGGCTGAGCGGATCGCGAAGCTCAGCGGCGTGAAGCTCGGGCGCGTCTCCTCCGTTCAGGATCAGGGAATCCTACCGGAAGGCAACAGCACGCAGTCGTTGATCGCCGCCGTTTATGGCTCCGCCCCTTCCGCCCCCGCGCCGGAGACGAAGGAAGTTGAGTCCAGCGCGCTGACTGAAATCCCAGTGACGGTGCGCCTTACGGTAAAGTTCGAGATTGAGAAGCAATAATCAAGGACGCCGGCAAAGTCGGCCGCCGCATCAAGGCCGCTGAAAACGCGGCAAAGGGACGGGTACGATCCAGGCACGTCATCCATTCTCCGCCTGAACACTCGATCCACGCGCGGTTATCGTCGTTACGTCGGGGTACTGAGGGCGATGGCCGGCGATTGATTCAACCGCAAAATCTTCGACGCACGATGCCAGTAGGCTTCGTCCAGGCCGAGCCGTTCCTTGATCAGCACGTCGCGGTGCATCCAGTTGTGTGACTTGAGTAGACGCAGTGAAGCGAGGCCCAACTCGCGGACGGGTGGGAGGGAGATGATGGGCCAGTCGCTGCCGTGGACGATTTTTTTCCGAAGGGTGTTGTTGGTCAGGAGGCGTTCCCAAGCGTAATTGAGGGTGGGGAGGTTGAGGGCGGAGGTGTCGCCGAAGAAGTTTTCGTATTGCTCGGCCATGCGGGCGAACTGGGGGAAGTAGTCGGGTTCGGAGAAGGCCGAGCGTGTGCCGCAGTGGGCCGCGATGAC
>JAQGHH010000370.1 GCA_028288945.1 Phycisphaerales bacterium | reverse complement strand
AAAACAGTGGGAACTTCTCCATCCTTTCTACGTCCAAACCGATGTCGAGCGTGAGTGGAACACATGACGAGGCCGAGTTCCGGCCCGACACGGTCGGGCGGGCGCCGCGTCCCGATGTGGCGCTGCTCCAACGCGCCCAACGCGGCGACCGTGCCGCGTACGGACAGATCGTGGTCCTCTATCAGGACCGCCTCTACAACGCCGTGCTGCGACTGGTCGGCGACAGGGACGAAGCCCTCGAGCTGACCCAGGAGGCGTTCACACGCGGGCTCACGAACCTCAAGAGCTTCCGCGGCGACGCCTCGCCGTACACCTGGCTTTTCCGCATCGCCGTCAATCTGGCGATCAGCCAGTTGCGGAAGGTGCAGCGGCAGCGGACGTTTTCGTTGGACCACCCGCCGGCCAACGGCCGCCGCCACGACTCCGACGACCAGGCCTCGGGCCTGGTGGACCGCGTGGCCCGGGACCATAGCGAAACGCCCCCGCAGCGCGTGGAGCGCCGCGAGCGCGACCAGGTGGTGCTGGAGGCGCTGGGCCGGCTCGATGCCGAGTACCGTGCGGTGCTCGTGATGCGCGACATCGAGGGTTTTGATTACCAGCAGATGGCCGACATTCTGGGCCTGCCGCTGGGGACCCTGAAGAGCCGATTGTTCCGCGCGCGGTTGGCGCTGCGGGACGAGTTGAGGACGTACATGAAATGAAGGTTTCAGATTTCAAATTCCGGATTTCAAATCTGAGAGTTGGAATTTGAGATCTGAAATTTGCAATTCCAGATTTTCAGTTTTGCAATGTCTAACAACCAGGAAATCATCGAAGCCCGTCTCGCCGCTTACGTGGACAGTGATCTGGACGCGCAGGAGCGCGCGGAGATCGAGCGGCATTTGGAGCAGCATCCGCAGCACCGCCGGCTCCTGGAGGAGTTGCGCAAGGGGCGGGAGATGCTCCGTGGGTTGCCGCGGGAATCGGCGCCGCCCGAATTAACCGAGGCGTTCAACGGGCAGCTCGAGCGTTCCGTGTTGTTGGACGGGACGGCGGATTACGAAGAGCCGCGAATGCGGGTGGGGCGCTGGCCGCAGGTGTTCGCGGTGGCGGCAATCGTGTTCCTGACTTTGGGACTGGCCGGCGTGGTCTTCTTCGCGCTGCCCAATCACAAGGCTTTCCAGGTCGTGGACACCACGCCAACCCCCAAGGCATCGCCGACCGACACTACTACTCTGGCGACCGGCAGCCGGCCCGAAGGGGGCTCGGCGGATGACGGGGAATCGATCAAGTCCAAATCCGCCGATCACGATGCGAACACCATTGGAAAATCAGGGCCCTCGGATGCCGTTGCGCTCGATTCCCTCGGCAAAGGCGGCGCGAATGCGAAGAACGGCGGTGGCAACACCTTTGCCGAGCCGCATGATGATCTGAAGGCGCTTGCCGAGAACGTCTCGCAGGTTCAGCAGCTGCAGGACCTGCTCACCGATAACAACCGCGCCGTAAATGTGCTCGCGTCGTCGAACGAAGCGGTCGTCCTGGCGGTGCGCACCAACAATGTCGATCAGACCGAACGCGAACTGGCCGGCTATCTCGAACCGAACCGGATCGCCTGGGAACGCGCCCCCGAGCGAGTGCCCGCCGCCCTCAACTCGTCGCTAGCGCTCCGCAACAGCGTCTACAATTACGCCACCAACAGTGAAGCCCCCACGCCCGAGCAGAACGGGCTGTATGGCAGTTCCCCCGATGCCTATCGGCAACAGCAGGCCTTCATGAAGAAGGACGAGGCCCGGGCGCCCAACAACGAACAGGAGAAAGCCGGCGACGGGTCGCGAGCCGGCAGCCGCGGCGCGGGCGGGGGGGGGAAGCCAGCGATGGACGATGCCGCCGGCCAGAAGGCTGCCGCCAACTCCGCCGAGATGAAACGCGGGTCCGAGCGGCCCTCGGCTTCCAAGAGCGGTGTTGGGCAGAATCCCGGCGCCACAGTGCCGCCCGCGCCTGATCATGGGTCCCGCACTGAACAACAGCGGGCCGTCGCGAGCGATTCTCAAGTCGCTCCGAGCCAGCAACCACAGTTGCCTACGTCGGCGCCCGCCCAGCAATCCGCCGCGGCGCAGGCGGGGCAAAACGGCCAGAATTTGGACCCGGGTGCTGCCGCGGAGGGGAATTCCAACTCGATCAACAACCTCTACGTCGTACGCGGCCTTTCAAGAAAGCAGGCGCAGGAACTCACCGACCGCCTCGCCCGCAACGGCGAAGTGCGCAAGGCCGAGCTTTCCCGGCGGGGGGGTGACGGCCGTGGTTACGCACTGAACAACTCTCCCGCCCGCCCCGACAACAGCACCAACTTCGCGGTGAACTCACCCGAAGCGCTCCAAGGTGCGGCGGACAAGGCCGCCGCGGGCGGTGTGAACACCGCCCGCAGCCAGGGCGGACGCCCGCGCGAGATGGCTTTGAAGACACAAGAGCCACGCGACCTAACGCGCGATGAGTCCCAGCTGCGCCAGAGGGCCACCGGTAACGAAGCCGTGTTGAAAGAGGCCAACGGCGGACCGTCGGGCGATGCCCCGAAGCCGGCGGGTGCCGCCGGCCCGGCGACGCAACCCGCGGACGAAATCGTCCGCAAGGGCGATGCGCTCAACCTTCGTTATCATCCTGCACAGCCTGGGGCGGCCGATCAGTCGGAAGTCGTGCGCGTCGGCGACGACGGCACGATCGCGCCCCGCGGCCTCGGGGGCGCAAAAGACGCAACCGTCATCGCGGCAGGCAAGAGCGTCAGTGAACTGGAAAGGTCGCTTCAAACATTGGGCGCCGGC
Organism: Phycisphaerales bacterium; assembly: GCA_028288945.1. GTDB lineage: Bacteria > Planctomycetota > Phycisphaerae > Tepidisphaerales > Tepidisphaeraceae > RYN-428. The sequence continues at coordinate 390 of JAQGHH010000370.1, read as the reverse complement.
CCTACCACCGCGCCCGCCGCCCGAATGGCAATGGCCCGCCGGGACGTGCGCGTCGAGCGCGTCGCAGATGCGGCCGTCCCTCCCCCCGCTCCGCCAGCGCCAGCCGCACAAGCCGCCGGCCTGCCGATACCCGACAGGGCGAAGCTCGACGCGTCGACTTCGGCGCGCAGCGCGGAGCAATCCCCCGCGCCGACGGCCGGCCCGACTACGCGATCTGCCGATCACGCAACCGACGGATTAGCGGCCACGCAACCCGCGCTTGTCGCGGCGGCGGACGAATCGGTGGACGTGGTGATCGTCGTCCAAAGTGACGCCGCCTCGGCAGGCAACGCCGCGGCCCCCGCGCCAATGCCAAATGCCCCGTCCGTCGGCAACGGCACCTCGCCGTCA
>JAQGHH010000308.1 GCA_028288945.1 Phycisphaerales bacterium | reverse complement strand
ATCGGGATTGGCAATTGGCGAATTCCCCAGGCGCGTTTCGCGCTGGCGGCGGTGATCGGGCCGTGGGTGATGGTGGAATTCATCGGCACCAAGCTGCCGCACTATCTGCTGCCGGCGCTCCCGCCGCTGGCGTTCCTGGCGGCCTGGGCCATCCGCGACTGCATCAGCGGCAAGGCGCGGGACATGCAATCCCGCCTGTTTCTTATCGGCGCAGGAATCTGGGCGTCGGTTGTGGCGTGCGTGGGAGTACTCCCTTGGTGGATGGCCCGAACATTTCGGCCGCAACCCTGGGGCGCGATGATCGTGCTGACGCTCGGGGCGTTGCTGCTTGCGGTCGCGGTTTATTGGCTGTTTCGCGAACGACGATCGGGGCCGGCGCTGGCGACGATGGGGCTTGGGATGCTCGCCCTATGCGCCGCCGCCTGCACACTCTTTCTGCCCCATGCCGCGTATTTGCAAACTTCGAAGCGCGTGGCGAATGACTTGCTGAAAGCGGGCGCGACGCACAAAGGCGAAGTCTACATGGTCGATTACAAGGAACCGAGCCTCGCGTTCTACCAGGGCGGCACCCTCCGCGAGCGTCGGCGGGAGTTTCTCACGCCCAGGCATCGGGCGGAGTGGCCGCACTGGCTGGCGGTGACGGCGGACGCGTGGAATGAAGCCGCGCCGGACATCCGCCGGGAGTACCGGGAGATCGCCCGGGAAAAAGGGTGGGCGTATTCGGATCAGGCAAGAGTGGTTGAGATCCTTGTCGTGGAGAAGATCGGCCCTTTGAAAACGCCGTCGCAAACGGCAAAGTGAAAATTTCAAAATGCAAATTGTTTACGGCGTGCGCACGCTCTCCTCAATTTTTGTTTTGCGATTCGCACTTTGCAATTTGCACTCCCACCCCTGATGCGGCGTCCTCAACCGGATATAATCAAAACAAATGTCCCTTCCCGAAAAGATTTTGGTCGTGCAGCCGAGCTGGGTGGGCGACGCCGTGATGGCGACGCCCGCCTTGCGGGCCATCCGGCAGATGTATCCGTCTGCCCAAATCAGTTATTTGCTCAGGCGGTACGTGAAGCCGTTGTATACGGGTATGCCGTGGGCGAATCAGCTCATCACCTACCGGACCGGAAAGAGCACCGGCACGACCGGCCGCGGGATCTTCGACGTGGCGGCACGCTTGCGCTCGGCGCGGTTTGACCTGGCGGTTCTCCTGCCTAACAGCTTCAAGACGGCGCTGATGTGCAAGATGGCCCAGATCCCGCGGATCGTCGGTTTCGACCGGGACGGGCGGGGGTTCTTGCTTTCAGACAAGCTGCTGCCGGTGAAGGAGAAGGGGAAGTTCGTCCCGACGCCGATCGTGAAATCGTATTTGGGGATCGCGCGATATCTGGGCTCGGACGCGCGCGACTTGAGGATGGAACTGTTCGTCAATGAGGCGGAGAACCGCGAGGCGCGGGAAGTGCTCGCCCGTTGCGGGCTCGATCCGGACGTGTGCAAGCCCGGCGCGTCGGGGCAGCCGCCGATGATTTTGCTCAATCCCGGGGCCAATTACGGTGCGGCCAAGTGCTGGCGGCCGGAATACTTTGCCGAGCTGGCCGACCGGCTGATCGATCAGCAAAACGCGACGGTGCTGCTGAGCGCCGCCCCGAAAGAGCGGCCGATCGTGGAGGCGGTGAAGCGGTACATGAAGCACGCGCCGCTCGATTTGTCGAACAAGGGCGTGACGCTCGGGTCGCTGAAGGAAGTCGTCCGGCGGTGCGACCTGATGGTGACCAACGACACCGGCCCCCGTCACATCGCCGCGGCGATGGGCGTGCCGGTGGTGACGATCTTCGGCCCCACGCACCCCGAGTGGACGGAAATTTATTACGCCAAAGAGCGCCAGGTGGCTGTGAAAGTTTTCTGCGGCCCGTGCCAGAAAAAAGTCTGCCCGCTCGACCACCGCTGCATGACGAGACTGACGCCGAACATGGTCTACGAGGCCGCGATGGACCTGCTGGGCAAGTCCCCGCGGGGGACGCCGTTGCCCGTAGTGGCGTGACCTATAATTGTTGTCGAAGGTTATTCTATGGAATTCACACGCATCACCATCAATCCTAAGCAGCTCGGCGGGCTGCCATGCATTCGTGGGCTGCGCATACCCGTCGCGACTGTCGTTGGAATGGTCGCAGAGGGGATCGCCGAAGCGGAGATTCTGCGACTCTTCCCCGACCTGGAGCCTGCAGACATCCGTGAGGCACTGCTATTTGCTGCGGAAGCTGTGCGTGAGCGACAGTTGCCGCTTGTAGCCGGCGTATAAACTCTTTCTCAACAATCCCCGGCGCCCATGGCCGTTAAATTTCTTGTCGATAACGGCCTGTCGTATGTGGTGTCGGAGGCGCTCCACGTTGCCGGGTATGATGCGGTGCACGTCCGCGATTACGCGCTACAGGCCGCCGACGACGACGTGATTCTTGCCCGGGCTGGCAGCGAAGGGCGCACCGTCATTTCGATCGACCGCGATTTCGCGACGCTTCTGGCCCTGGGCCGCGCGACCGGTCCTTCTCTGCTGCTCCTTCGCGGCCGCATCACACAGCAGCATCCGAATGCCCAGCTTGCCGTCATCCTTGCAAACCTCCCTGCGGTCATCGACAGCCTGGAAGCTGGTAGTATCGTGGTAATGGAGTCCACGCGTGTCCGCGTGCGACCACTTCCGACTGACCCGTGACCGCGCCTTGCCTCGCACTACGTGAATCATTACGCAAACATAACGCTTCAAGGCCCGGAGCAGTCCGGCGTCGTTGAATACCTCAAGGGCCGGGGGGATTCTGCATTTGTGGCGACGGGCGCGAAGGGGGTGCTGGTCGTCTTTCACGAAGATCTTTTCTCGCAGGAACACCTTGCCGCGCGGCTTTCGGCGAAGTTTTCTTGTCCCGCGCTGCTCGTGATGGGGTTCGGCCCGGGCGTGTTGCTCTATCACCTTTATCAGGCGGGCGAGCAGGTGGACGCGTACGTCTCGTCGCCGCATGAAGGGCTGGAATTGGCCGAGCCGGTTCCGCCGGGGGACGCCGCGATTCTTTGTGCGGCGTTCGCGATGGAGCGCGCACAGCGGCGGGTGGAATCGATTCTACGCAAAGAGGGAAAGCCGGGGCAGCCGTATGAGTATGCCGTGAACCGGCATGGCGAGCTGTTGCAGGCGCTGGGCCTGCCGTTGTTCGCGGCCGGGACCAGCTTCGCGGCGATAGAAATGGGAGACCTGCCCGCCGGCGGAAACTTCGACCCGACGGGGATGCAGAGGGCGGGATAGGAATCTCAGATCTCAAATTTCAGATCTCGGATCACAGATCGGATCTGAGATTTGAAATCTCAAATTCAGAATCGTCTCGCGACACCGCCCGAAATCCGATGGCCCATAGACCCTGTGGTGCCTGCGCGATCGCACTCCCGGCCGCTCTCGATTCTGCACTCTGCACTCCGCATTCTGCACTTCTCCCTCCCCTCTACCCGCACGGCTTTTCCTCGCTAGAATCCTCCCCATGATTTACCGCATCGACGTGCGCACGACTCCCCTGGCCCGCGGCGGAGAAGCCGCGGTGGACCCCGTGGGCGAGGCCATCCGCCACCAAATTCAGGAGTTCGGCAGGAGCGTCGGGCCGATCGTTACCCGCCGGATTTTTCTGATCGACGCCGATGCCGACCGGGCGCAGGTGGACCGCGCGGCGCGCGAGCTGCTGGCGGACCCGCTGGTGGAATTGGCGGAAGTGGTCGGCGCAGCGCCGGATGACGCCAGCCACAGCCGCATCGAGATTCACCTGAAGCCCGGCGTCATGGACCCGGTCGCCGAGTCCACGGAGATGGCGCTGCGCGACATGGGGCTCAAAGTACGCGAGGTCCGCACGGGCCGGGCGTATCTCATTGAAGGGAAGGTTGCGCGGGAGGAGTTGCAGCAGATCGCCGCCCGCGTGCTGGCCAACGGGGTGATCGAGTCGGTGCATTTTGCCCCGTACATTCCCGCGAAATTCGAGACCGGCCGCGATTACGAGTTCAAGCTCTGCCACGTATCGCTGCGGCCGCTGGACGATGCACAGCTCCAGAAGCTCAGCCGCGACGGCCACCTGTTTTTGTCGCTGGCGGAGATGAAGGCGATCCAATCCTACTTCCGCGAGCAGAACCGCGAGCCGACTGACATCGAGCTGGAAACCCTCGCCCAAACCTGGAGCGAGCACTGCGTCCACAAGACGCTCAAAAGCGCCGTCGACGTCGAAGTGCGCGATCCGAGCGGCAAAGTGGTGGGCTGCCGCAAGTACAAGAATTTGATCAAGGAAACGATTTTTGACAGCACGATGAAGCTGATGAGTAGGACTGAGGACTCAGGACTGAGGACTGAGTCAGTGAACGCAACAACTCAGTCCTCAGTCCTGAGTCCTCAGTCCTCTGCATTTTGCCTTTCCGTCTTCGCCGATAACGCGGGCGTCATCGCGTTCGACGACACGGACGCGGTCTGCTTCAAGGTCGAAACGCACAACCACCCCAGCGCCATTGAGCCCTACGGCGGCAGCGCCACGGGCGTCGGCGGGGTCATCCGTGACATCCTCGGGACGGGCCTGGCCGCGAAGCCTGTGGCGAACACCGATGTGTTTTGCGTGGCATTCCCCGGATACGGACGAGACGCGGAGACATGCGGACGCGGGGACGCGGAGACCGCAGCGTCCCAGCGTCCCCCTGTCCCCGCGTCCTCCTCCCTCCCCAAAGGCGTCATCCACCCCAAGCGGGTCCTGCAACAAGTCGTCGCCGGCGTGCGCGATTACGGCAACCGTATGGGCATCCCCACCGTTAACGGCGCCGTCTATTTCGACGATCGGTACCTGGGCAATCCGCTGGTGTTCTGTGGCTGCGTCGGGCTCATCCCGCGCGACAAAATTCACAAGGAAACTGGGAATGGCGACGCCATCGTCGTCATGGGCGGGCGCACGGGGCGGGATGGGATTCATGGCGCGACGTTCTCGTCGGCCGAGCTGACGGATACGCATGCCGATGAGTTCTCCCACGCCGTCCAGATCGGCAACGCGATCACCGAGAAAAAAGTCGGCGACGTGATCCTGCAGGCCCGCGACCGCAGCCTGTTTACCGCCATCACTGACTGCGGGGCCGGCGGGTTATCAAGCGCGGTCGGCGAGATGGGCGAAAAGATCGGGGCGTCGGTCGAACTGGAAAAAGTGCCGCTCAAGTATGCAGGGCTGCGGTACGACGAAATCTGGATCAGCGAAGCCCAGGAGCGCATGGTCCTCTCCGTGCCCAAAGGGAAGCTCGATGAATTGCTCAAACTCGCGAAGAGCGAGGACGTCGAGGCCACGGTCATTGGAACCTTCGGGACGCCCGGGCAGGAGCTCGTCCTGAATTACCGCGGCAGCGAAGTCGGCCGCATGAGCATGAATTTCGTCCACCGCGGCATCCCGATGCCGACGAGGAAGGCCGTGGTGACGGAGGGCAGAGACGGAGGACGCGGAGACGCGGGGACACGGGGACGCGGGGAGGGAGAAGACGATCGCGACGTGCAAATGGGAGGGCCTGCGCCTTCGACTCCGCGTGCTTCAGCCTCCCTCGCCGCGTCGCCGCGTCCACGCGTCCCCGCGTCTGATTCATCCCTCCGCGATCGGCTCCTCTCTCTTCTCGCTCACCCCAACATCGCCAGCAAGCATTGGATCATCCGCCAGTATGACCACGAAGTGCAGGGGGGGTCGGTGATCAAGCCGCTGATCGGGCCTTTGCAAGTCGGGCCGTCGGATGCCTCGGTGATCCGCCCCAAGCTCGGTAGTGATCGCGGCGTGGTCGTCGGGTGCGGCCTCGCGCCGCACATCGAAGACCCGTACGAAATGGCGCTCGCCGCGATTGATGAGGCGGTGCGGAACGTGGTGGCCGTCGGGGCCGATCCGCGGAAGGTGGCGATCCTCGATAACTTCTGCTGGCCCAGCGTGGACGACGAGAAGACGATGGGCACGCTCGTCCGCGCCTGCGAAGCCTGCCGCGACGCGGCGCTCGCCTACGGCATCCCGTTCATCAGCGGCAAGGATTCGCTGCACAACCAATTCACCGACAGTGAAACCGGCCGCGTCATCCGCATCCCCAGCACGCTGCTCATCAGCGCCATCGGCGTGATCGACGACGTGCGCAAGTGCGTCACGATGGACCTGAAAAACCCGCGAGAAGGCCGCCTGCTGCTGATCTCCCCCCGCGGCAATTCCCTAGCCGACCGCATCGCGACGCACCGCGCCGTATCGTCGGTGATCCGGCGGGGGATGGTGCTCAGTTGCCATGATGTGAGCGAAGGGGGTTACCTGACCGCGGTCGCCGAGATGTGCATCGCCTCGGGTTTGGGCGCGGACCTCGCGCCCGATGACGCGGAAGTCTTGTTCGCGGAACCGGTCGGCCAGTATGTGATTGAAGTCGAGGCAGTGGGCCAAAGCGAAGTGACCCGTCTCCTCGGCCAGCTCGGCGGCGAAGTGCGCGAGCTGGGGCGCACTTCATCCGACGCCCGTCTCCAAATCGCCCGCCTGCTCCCCAACCGCTCTCAGACGATGGACCTGCACGTGCTCGTGGACGACATGACCAGGGCCTGGCGCGGCACGCTCGACTGGTGAGTGAGTCCGGTGGTATTTCTCCAGTCCATCGGCACAATATTTTGGCGCTCACGCGCGGGGATGACGGATCGAGAACCGTGACGAAAGGGTAAGGACGTGCAGGGTTCGTTTTTCCGAGTGGACGGCGCCGACATGGAGACGGGCGAGGAGACGTACCTCGTCCTCCAGGCGGCGACGTTGCAGGACGCCGAGGAGATCGCCCGGGCCCAGGGCCTGATGATCGCGGGGGTGCGCGACGCCACGCCCGCGGACTGGGGCGCGCCGCCGTTGGAAGCGCCGGCGCTGGCGATCCCGGTCTATTCGCCGGTGCCGGAGACGATCGTCTTCGAGTCGGTGCATTCGCAGGAGGGGAAGGTGACCGAACGGGGGGCGCGGGTGACGCCCTGGTCGGAGCTGGAGGAAGCGCTGCCCGCCGCCAAGCCTGTCGCGCGTGCGCAACCCGAGCCCGTTGCTGATCCGGCTGCCAAGCCCGTGGCGGCGGTGCGGGCGGTGCCTACCGCGCAGCCTTTTGATCTGGTAGACCCTCCCGCCGTCGCGGCGCATGTGGGGTCGGTTTTCTCCGACGGCGATGTGCCGATCACAAAGGATTCGGAATCAACTGCCGATCCATCGACCATACCCCTGGCGGAAAGCGGCCAATCCCCGCACGTGGCAGTCGAAGCGAGGGCAAAGAATATCGAGCACGCAGCGCCCGAGCCGTATGGCGTGCCCGCAAGTGAACCTGTGCCGGTCGTCGCAACGACACGGGAGCGACTCGATGGTGAGCTTCGCGCGGAGTTGATGCCCGCACACGTAAAAGCCCCGGCGATGGAGACATCAGACGCCCTTGCGTCCGCGCCTCTGATGAAAGCCACGCCGGTGGAAACACCGGTCGTGACCGCCGCGCCAAGAACGACTCCGGGCAAACCGGTGGCGCCCTCTGATGACGCACACCGCAGCGTGACCCCGGCGGCTGCCGCGCCACCCGCGGCCAAGCCGCCGCAGACGGCGCGGACCGCTCCGCCCGCGCCCCAAGTACCTGCCAAACCCGGAGTTCCT
>JAQGHH010000306.1 GCA_028288945.1 Phycisphaerales bacterium | reverse complement strand
TTCGCCGCCTCGGTGGCGTTGCCGCCCAGAACGACGTGGGTGGCCGTCAGCGGCTGATCGAAACGGATCGTCTTTCCATCGACGGCCGTAATGATGCGCTCTTCGGTTGTGGTCAGCTCGGGATGATGGCTGGCGAAATCGTCGATCGCCGAACGAGTGAGGACGACGCGATCGCCGGGCTTCCATCCGCCGGGATCGTCCGCGAGCGTGACGCTGTCCGCGCCGGCTTTAGCCGCGACAGCGAGTTTCGACCACGTATGCACCATCGGCGAACCATGCACGTCCCATCGGCCGGCGCAATCGATGATCGCGGGGAGCGATTCCTTGTCGGTGCCGGGGAAGTAGACGAGGCGTATGGTGGCGGTGACGTTTGTCGGGATGGGTTCATCGGCAGTGCCGATCTCCAGTACCGGCGTCGGCCCGCCGCCGGAATCGCTTGGGCCGGTTGTGAAGTGTGCGTCGCAATCAAACCCTTCCTCGCTCGCATCCGTTCCAGCCTGGATCTTAATAAGGCCGACGCTTAGCCGGGTGGATTTGTCGCGCGAAAACGTGAGCGTCCCCGCGACATGGATCATCCGGATCGCATCGTCGGACGCCGCGTCGTAGGTGACGACGTCGCCCGCACGAATCTGCACGAAGTCACCGGCCTTGGGGGCACGGCCGTCGGCCCACGTCTTCGGATCCGACCAGTTGCCGCTGCGAGCCGAGCGGGCGTCGAAAGTCACGTTTGCGCCGGCGGCGGGGAAGGTCGCCATGAGGATGCAAGCGAGAACCGACAAGGCGAATGGTTTCGCACGAATCATGACGGAGCCTCCAGAAACAGGTGGCCATAGCGCGTCCGGGGAAAGCGCTCGCCGAGAAATGTCCCGACCGCCACTGGGTCATACTGCGACCTGTGAAGCTCGTTTACGAAGCACGCACTCCGCGCAACGTCGGCGAGAATCCTGATAGAATGATGCGGCAACCAAAGGCATGAAACCTCATAGGCCGGCAATCCTCGCTTATCTCTGGCTGCTCCTGTGCCTCGGGACTGGAGCCCTATGGGCCGGGGGATATTGGAAGCCGGTGGGCGCCTCCTGGACCCGCCCCGATATCACAAAACCTTACTTTCGGAACGACTACCACATCCACTCTCTCAGCGGGACACTGGAATTCGCGAGGGAGAGCGTGGCGCTCAATGTCCTGTACGATGCGACGGTTAATGTCGAGCATTCGGGGTCCTACGTTCTCCCTGACGAATCATCCTCCAGCGGCGTTCTCCTTCCGGATGACGAGGAATCGTCGCCGATGCCGGCGCAACCGGTTCTGGTGACATCAACCCCGGTTCGGGCGCGGCGGATCTGGACGCGCCTGGGGTTTGAAGTCTATCACGAAAGGAATTCGCCGATGTCGAGCCACCATCTGGACCGCAGCGGCATCCGCGTTCCCGCATGGCTCCCGCTGCTCGCGTGCGCTGGCCCGCCTGCGCTTCGGCTCGCCCTGCTCCGAAAGCGCCGGCGGAGTCGGGCCGCGCGGGGCCTCTGCACAGCCTGCGGCTACGACCTTTGCGCCAGTCCTGACCGCTGCCCCGAATGCGGTTCGTCGAATCCACTCCGACCGCTCGCCTCCAAGTGCTAAGAAAATTCTCACCCGCCAAAGATATTTGAGGCGGTTCCCACCCGCGCGGGGTCGGCTATCCTTCCGCCAAGGAGTGATCGCACGAGAACGCAATCTGAGGACACCATGCAATACACCCACCTAGGCCGCACGGGATTGAAGGTCAGCCGGCTTTGCCTTGGCACGATGAACTTCGGGCCGGAAACTTCTGAGCCCGACAGCTTTGCGATCATGGGCCGGGCGCTGGAGGCTGGCATCAACTTCTTCGACACCGCCGACGTTTACGGTTGGCAGAAGGGGGAAGGCGTCACGGAGCAGATCGTCGGCCGGTGGCTTGCGCTGGGCGACGGCAGGCGCGAGAAGATCGTGCTGGCCACCAAGGTGTACGGTGCGATGGGCGACGGGCCCAACGATCAGCACCTTTCGGCTTATCACATTCGCGCGGCCTGCGACGCGAGCCGCCGGCGGCTGAGGACCGATCACATCGACCTCTACCAGATGCACCACATCGACCGCGATTCGCCGTGGGAGGAAATCTGGCAGGCGATGGAACAACTGGTGATCGCAGGCAAGGTGATTTATGTCGGCAGCAGCAACTTCGCCGGGTGGCACATCGCGACCGCCAATCAGGAGGCCCGGCGTCGAAACTTTCTGGGGCTGGTAAGCGAGCAGAGCAAGTACAGCCTCGCGAGCCGCACGGTGGAACTGGAGGTGCTCCCGGCGTGCAAATATTACGGCCTGGGCTTGATCCCCTGGAGTCCGCTCGAAGGCGGCCTGCTGGCCGGCGCGCTCGATAGGGCGGACGCCGGCCGCCGCGCCAAGGAGAATGTTCGCAAGCGCATCGACCCACTGCGCCCTACTCTCAAAAAATGGGAGGACCTCTGCGCCCGGCTTGGCCATGAGCCCGCGGATGTCGCGCTCGCGTGGCTGCTGCACAATCCAGTTGTCACCGCGCCCATCATCGGGCCGCGCACGCTCGATCAGCTCAACGGGGCGCTACGAGCTTTGGAAATCAAGCTGGATGATGCGACGCTCAAGGCCATCGATGAGATCTGGCCGGGGCCGGGGAAGGAAGCGCCGGAGGCATACGCGTGGTGATCACTGCCTCACGCTCGTCCATAGCTTGTCTTCGACCTTGTGAAAGTTCTGGAAGCTCTCGTCGAGGTGCTCGACGAGTTTCTGGAGCTTCGCCTGGCTCACGTTCGGGTCCTTGAGGGCGTCGCGCAGGGCGGTGGCGGCGTCGCTCAGGCTGCCGGCCCCTTCGCTGAATTGGCGGGCCGAATCGTACAGATTCAGGTTCGCCATCTCGTTGGCTTCGGGCTTGTAAAGCAGCCGCCAGGGGCTTCGGCGGACTTCGATGCTGGTCGCCTTCAAGTTGTCGCTGGTCGCCTTCAGGCCGGTGATGATGTTGTCGAGTCTGCCGTGATTGTCGACCACCACCGAACGGGCGGCGGCGCTCAGGTCCTTGGCGTTGGCCGCGGTTTTCTCGACGTCTTCCAGCGCCGCCCGGGCGCTGACCATCGCGCCGCTGACCTTGTCGATGATCGCGTTGATGTGGTCGAGCATGCCCGGCAGCCTGTCGCGCACGGAGGCGGTGGCTACGTTCAGGTTCTTGACCGTCCCGCGGAAATCGGTCTTGGATTCGCCCACGAGGTCGCGCACCTGCACGAGCGCTTCCCCGGCGTGCTGCGTGACGCCGTCGTATTTTTCCACGACCGGGTCGATCTTCTCATTCGCGTGATGGACCATGGCGGTCGCCGAGTCGGCGGTCTGCTTGAACGCGACGATCGTGTCATTCACTTTCGGGATCGTCTGGGTTTCGAAGGTTTGCGCGATCGATTCCAGGTGCGGCGTCGTCCGCCCGAGGCTCGCGAGTAATTCGCTCTTGGGATCGGGCGCGCCGACGAGCGCTACGCCGTCCGCCAGCGGCTTACCGACGCCCACGGCGGTGATGTTGAGGTTCGCCGGGCCGGTGAGGGCGCTCTGGACGGCGATGTGCGCGTCTTCGTGCAGGACGTAGGAGCCGGGCACGGTGAACTTCACCAGCACCTTGGGGTCGCGAGATTCGAGGCCGACGACCTGCACGTCGCGTACGGTCCCCACCTTGACGCCGCCCAGGCGAACGTCGTCCCCGACGCCCAGGCCGCCCAAGTCGTCGGTCAGTTTGAAGGTCGCCGCACGGATTTGCGAAGGTCCCATGCCCTGGCCGCGGATCAGAACGATGACCGTCACCGCGGCGATGAAGCTGATGACGATGAATAAGCCGGCTTTTAATGCGTTGCGATCATTTTTCATCCGTCATTTTGCATTTTGCACTTTGCACTTTGCACTTTGCATTTCCGGCATTCGCCCTCGCGGGTGAATGCAAAATGCGAAATGCAAAGTGCAAAAGTCAAAATTGCACTCCAATCAGGCTTAATCCCCCAACAAGTCCACTTCGTAGCCACCCGCCCGCCTTCGGTCGGTGAGCGGTCCTTCGGTCAGGCCGTGTACGAATTGGCGCACGAGCGGGTCGGTCGATTCGCGCAGTTCCTGGGGCGTGCCGGAGATGATGAACTTTCCGCGGTCGAGCAGGACCATCCGGTCTGCGATGCGATAGGCGCTTTCCATTTCATGGGTGACCACGACGCTGGTCACGCCCAGCTTGCGGTTCAGGTCAATGATGAGCTGGTCGATTTCGGCACTGGTCACCGGATCGAGGCCGGCGGAGGGCTCGTCGTAAAATAAGATGCGCGGATCGAGCGAGATCGCCCGGGCGAGGCCCGCGCGTTTTTTCATTCCGCCCGACAGTTGTGCCGGCATTTTATCCGCGTGCTCGCGGAGCCCCACCAGCTCCAGCTTGATCTTTACCATGATCCCGATCGTTTCTTCCGGCAAATCCGTGTGCTCCCGCAGCGGCAGTGCGACGTTGTCGGCCACCGACATCGAGTTGAACAGCGCGCTGCTCTGGAACAGCACGCCCAGAGATTTGCGGTAGTCGTCCATCTCTCGATCCGTCATGTTGCCCAGGCTCTTGCCCGCGTGGCCGATGAAGATGTCGCCGCCGTCGATCCGCTCGTTGCCGATCATGAGGCGCAGGAGCGTGGACTTTCCCGAGCCCGAGCCGCCGAGGATGACGAGGGTCTCGCCTTCGTTAACGTCAAGGCGGATGGCGTCGAGGACCGTGCGGCCGCTGAAGACCTTCGTGACGCCTTGAACCTGGATCGCGTGTTCTGCCATCACCATCCGAAGAAATAGAACGCGCCGGTGAACATGAGATCGACGGTAATCAGAGCGACGATTGTGAGGACGACGGTGCGGGTGGTTGCGATGCCCACGCCCTGCGCGCCGCCGGTGACGCCCAGGCCCAGATAGCAGGCGAGGGTGCTGATGAGCATCCCGAATACGCCGGCCTTGATGAGGCCGGTGGCGAAGTCTCTGACCTTTGGGGCTTCGAAAGTCAGGCGGATGTACTGCTCGAAACTCAAGCCCAGGAAGGTACGCGATACGAAGAGGCCGCCGGCAACGCCCATCAGATCGCCGACGACGGCCACACAGACCATCATCACCGTCGTCGCCACGACCCGCGGCAGGACGAGAAATCGGATTGGATTAATCGCCTCGGCTTCGAGGGCTTCGATCTCTTCGGACACGACCATCGTCCCGATCTCAGCCGCGATGCTCGCCCCAGCAAAGCCGGTCAACACGATCGCACTGACCAGCGGGCCCAGCTCGCGGAACGTGGCGACGGCGATGATCCTGGCCACCTGGCTTTCCGCCCCATAGGTCTTCAGGATCGGCGACATTTGCAGCGCGAGGATTGCTCCAATGCAGAACAGCACCAGGACGACGATGGGAATGCTCCGCACCCCCACGCGCACCATTTGAAACCAGAGACTGCGCCAGCCCATTCGCCGCCCGCGTTTGGAAAAAAGCCCGCGGCCAGCAGAGGACGCGGTGTCGGCGAGCAGGTATCCCAAGCCGCCGATGAATTCGAGCAGCCCAATGGCTCGGGAGCCGATGGCGGAGATGGGGCGGAGGAGGAGCATGGGGTTCAGGGTTCAGGGTTCAGAATTGTGAGGGTTGAATCTTCCATCTAAGTCTCACTTCGTAATAGCGATCCCGCCCCTCTCAATTGCAAAGTGCAAACTGAAAAGTGCAAATTGAGTGCGGTGGGCCTTCAGCTTCCCTCCTGAACCCTGAGCCCTCATTTCGTCATCGCCTCTTCTTCGTCTTTGGCGATCGTAAAGATCGTGCCCAGTCGGGCAATTTCCAGGAGGCCCTGGACGCGGGGTTGCAGGCCGACGAGGCAGATTTTTCCGCCCAGGGTTCGGACCCGCCGAAGGGCTTCGACCAGGACGGCGATCGCGCTGCTGTCCATGTAGGGAACCTGGTTCAGGTTCAGGATGAGGCGCTTGGGCGCGTACTTGCCGAGGAAATCAAAGATCTGGGTTCGCAACTCGGGGCTGTTGTGAAGGTCAATTTCGCCGCGCACGGCCATGATGAGCGCCTCGCCGGCCGTCCGTGCCGTTGGGACAAGATCGCTGCCGGTTGTAAGGTTCATAAAAAGTCCCGCTCGGTAGTGGGCAGAGGGCAGTAGGCGGAATACCGATCACCTTTTGTCAGTATAGTACCGCGCCGCCGTGCTGTGCCACCTTATCTCTCTCGCCAGTCCCCGCGGGCCTGCGGCCAGCCGGGTTGGTTTGAATCGGTTTTTTTTCGCGGTGCGCCATGCCACCACGAATCGTCCTACTTCGGCCTCGTGCCTTCTGCCTGCTACCTACTGCTCCCCAGCTTCCGCTTCATCACCAGCATCATTCCGTCGGGTTGGGGGACGAAGGTGACTTCGTCCATAAGCTTTCGCATGCAGACCAGGCCCAGTCCGCCGGGGGTTAAGGGGTCGCGATGGGGTGGGGCAACGGACGGGTCGCGGCCGTTGCCCCAATCGCGGAGAGTGAGCAGGAGCGTATCGTCCGAGAACTGCGCCTCAAGGACCACCGGTCGGTCTATCGCGCCGCTATAAGCGTGCCGGGTGATGTTCGCCATGGCTTCGTTCAGGCACAGGCCGATTTCGCCCACACCCTTGTCGTCAAATCCACTGGCGGCGCAGAATCCCTCAAGCGCTCGCCGGACGGGGGCGAGCAGGGCGGGGTCGCTGGTGGTTTGAAGGCGGAGGTGACGCATTTCGGTTGTTAGTTGTCAGTTGTCAGTGGTCCGTTGTCAGTTGTGCGTCTTGAATGAATGGTAGCCGGTCGAAAGGCACGGGTGGCATGGGGCCCTCAATTCTTTTTGGCAACTGACAACTGACAACCCACCATCATCGCCAATGCTTTTCCAACCATTCATGCCATCGTTTGACGGCGGGCTTGCGTTCCTCGTCGTCGTCGAAATAGCGGTAGCCGAGGGTTTCGCCGGTGAGGGCGCGGAGGCCATCGATGGCGTAGAACCGGACGGCGGAGTCGTCGCTGTTCAAATCCACGATGAGCTGCGGGATCACCCGCCGATCGTGATGTGCGACGGCGGCCTTGATGGCCGGGATTTTCGATTCCGGGTCGGGGTCGGTAATGACCCGTGGCCCGTGCGCGATGCACCCGACCGTGCCGACGGTCGCCAAGACCGCGATGATCACCGCCCGATGTGTCATGCCCAAGTCAGCCACTCCCGCCTTCTACCGTATCGGCAGATATCGGTCCATGGGCGGAGAAAGCTGAAGGAAGAGGAGCCGGGAACCAGGAGCCGCAATGAGCAAGAATGTGGCTGAGTGCGCCTAGGGCCTTGTGTTTCAGTCGCCGGTGACGGGGATTTTTTTGCTTTCAGCGGGTTGATGGCGTTCGCCGGTCACTGCGGCTTTGGCCATCCCAAAGAGTTGGACCATCTTGCTCGTGGGGCCGTCCCAGTATTCTGCCTCGTCCATTTCGACGCGGAGCAGCACGAGATGGGGGTCTTCGGGGCCGTTGGGGAGCCATGCTTTTACGAGCGGCGTCCACAACGCACGGGCTTTCTGGAGGTCGCGCACGACCGTTGCCCGGCCGGAAATGGATACGTACCGATGCTTGCCGCTATCGGCGTAACTTGCGTTTACGTGCGAATCCTGCCGGACTTCGTGGACCTTGGCGGAGTCGGCATCGCAAAAGAACCAAAGCACCCCATCATCACCGATTTCTTGCGTCGCCATCGGACGAGCGTGCAACGACCCGTCCGGCATCGCGGTGG
This sequence comes from Phycisphaerales bacterium, assembly GCA_028288945.1. Lineage (GTDB taxonomy): Bacteria > Planctomycetota > Phycisphaerae > Tepidisphaerales > Tepidisphaeraceae > RYN-428. The sequence goes on along the minus strand of JAQGHH010000306.1, from coordinate 4,533 downwards.
TCAGCATGGCGATCTCGATCCCTTCGATCATCTGATTGAGCTTGGCGATGTCGGGATTGCGGTTTGAAGCGGAGACCATGGCAGTTCCTTTCGGCTAGGACCGACAGGAACTTCTCGCAATCCGCATTCCCCGCAAAGATGAGGCCGGCGCGTTTTTGAGCTTACTCCTCAATTTCCAGGCTGATATCCAGTGCCGGGGCGGAGTGAGTGAGCGCGCCGACGGCGATGCGCTCGACCCCCGTTTGGGCGATCGGGCGGATGGTTTCGAGCGTGACGCCGCCGGAGGCTTCGAGGTCGATCACGCCTTTCTTCCCGGCCTTGTTACGCAGCTCCACGGCCAGCTCCATCTTCGGGCAGTCCATGTTGTCGAGAAGGATGACCTGTACGCCGTCCACCTTGAGCACTTCGCGCAGTTGCTCGAGCGTATCGACTTCGATCTCAATAAGGCGCGAAGGGTCTTCCGCCCGGCAGCGGCTGACGACTTGCGACAGGTAATTTTGCAATTCCCTCAGCGGCACTGCCGCGACGTGGTTGTCTTTGACGAGCAGGCCGTCGTATAGGCCCATGCGGTGGTTTTGCCCGCCGCCAGAGCGGACGGCATATTTATCCAGCAGGCGGTGGCCGGGGATGGTCTTGCGGGTGTCGTAGACTTTCGCGCCCGTCCCCGCGACGCGCCGGGCGAAGCGGTGGGTGGTGGTGGCCACGCCACTCATCCGCTGGAGGAAGTTCAATACGGTGCGCTCCGCCGACAGCAATGAACGCAGCGGCCCTCGCACGCGCAGCAGGGGCATACGGTGCGTGTCACTGAAGCGCCCTTCGATGATCTCCATGTGGAACCCGGGAATCTGCTCGACGCGCAGCCGCTCGTCGTACGTCCGGCAGACCATCTCGACGATGGGCAACCCGCAACTGACGCCGACCTCTTTCTGCACCAGCGTACCCACGCCGATGGCATCCTCGGGCACCATCAGGCGGCTGGTGACATCGTCGTTGCGCAAGTCTTCGCGACGCGCGAGCTCAATGAGCGGACGAATCTCAGAGATATTCGGAAACTCAAACATCTGCATCCTCCCGGCCACGATCATTTGCGAAGCCGCTGCTCCTTGTGATTATATTGCGGGCGGTAATGGATTGTCCCGCCGTCATTTTGCCACTTTCCGCTTGCCGCGTCCCTTGCTTTTTGGTTCCCAAATCTTCTGCGCCTGCGTATCCGAATCAACGGGCGCCCATGAGTTCCCGCTCTTGATCGTCGGCGCGCCCTTCATTTCGTTGAGCTTGTCGCGAAGCTGGGCGGCGCGCTCGAATTCCAGATTCTTCGCGGCTTCCAGCATTTCCTCTTCCAGCAGGCGGATGATCTCAGTCTGATCGAACTCAGTATCGTTGGCGCGGATGGCCTCCTGTGCGACCCGGCGGGCGTTGAGCTCCGATTGGATGCTCGTGCGGATCGCCTTCTTGATCGTCTGCGGCTCGATACCGTGCTCTTCATTGTATTTGAGCTGGATCGTCCGCCGACGCGAGGTCTCGTCCATCGCCTTCTGCATCGCCGGGGTTATGGAATCCGCGTAGAGGATCACCTTCGCGTTCACATTCCTCGCGGCCCGGCCGATCATCTGGATGATCGACGTCTCGCTGCGCAGGAAGCCCGCCTTGTCGGCGTCGAGGATCGCCACGAGCGACACCTCCGGCAGGTCCAATCCTTCACGCAGCAGATTGACGCCGACGAGCACGTCGAAATCGCCTTTGCGCAGGTCGCTGAGGATCTCGATCCGCTCGAGCGTTTGAATTTCGCTGTGCAAGTATCGGCCACGGAAGCCGGCTTCCTGGATGTAGGCGCTGAGGTCTTCGGCGAGGCGTTTAGTCAGCGTCGTCACCAGTACGCGCTCGCCGGCCTTGGCGCGCTCGCCGATGGCGGCGAGCAGGTGCGGCACCTGCCCCTGCGCGGGGCGCACTTCGATTACCGGATCGATCAGGCCGGTGGGGCGGATGACCTGCTCGACGACTTCGCCGGCGCTCTGTTCGAGTTCGACCTTGGACGGGGTCGCCGAGACGAACAGCACCTGGTTCCACATCTGCTCGAACTCTTCGTACTTCAGCGGCCGATTGTCCATGGCGCTGGGCAGGCGGAAGCCGTGGTCGACGAGGACCTGCTTGCGCTGGCGGTCGCCGTTGTACATGGCCCTGATCTGCGGCAGCGTCACGTGCGATTCGTCGATGATGAGCAGGTAGTCCTTGGGGAAATAATCGACCAGCGTGTACGGCTTGTCGCCGGGCTTGCGGCCGTCGAGATGCCGGCTGTAATTCTCGATTCCCGAGCAGTAGCCGACTTCAAGCATCATCTCCAGATCGTATTTCGTACGGGCCAGCAGCCGCTGCGCTTCGAGCAGCTGTGCTTCGCCGCGGAGCTGCATGACACGGTGATCGAGCTCTTCACGGATCGATTTGACGGCGTCCTGCACGCGGTCCTCGGGCATGACATAGTGGACGGCCGGGTAGATGAAGATCTGGTCATGGCTGGCGATCAGCTCGCCGGTGAGCGGGTTGACCGAATCGATGCTGGTGACTTCGTCGCCGAAGAATTCGATGCGGTAGGCGAATTCTTCGTAGCTCGGGTGCAGCTCGACCACGTCGCCGCGGACGCGGAAGGTGGCGCGCTTGAAGTCCATGTCGTTGCGCGCGTATTGGAGATCGATGAGGCTGCGGAGCATCTCGTCGCGGTCGGTCTCCACGCCAGTGCGGATCGGAAGGACGCTTTTCTTATATTCGATCGGCGAACCGAGCCCGAAGATACAGCTCACGCTGGCGACGAGCAGTACATCATTGCGGCTAACGAGGTTGCTCGTGGCGCTGAGCCGCAGGCGGTCCAGGTCGTCGTTGCGTGCCGCGTCTTTTTCGATGTAGATGTCGCGCTGCGGGATGTACGCTTCGGGCTGGTAATAGTCGTAATAGCTGACGAAGTACCCGACGGCGTTGTTCGGGAACAGCTCCTTGAATTCCTCATAAAGCTGAGCGGCCAGCGTCTTGTTGTGGCTGATCACCAGCGTCGGCCGCTGGAGCTTCTGCACGACGTTGGCCATCGTGAACGTCTTGCCCGATCCCGTCACGCCCATGAGCGTCTGGAACTTGCGCCCGGCGCGAAAGCTCGCGGCGATCTTTTCGATCGCCTGCGGCTGATCGCCTTCGGGTTTGTACGGGCTGACGACTTGGAAATCGGGCATGCACACCTCCGGCTAACGGTAACCGAACCATTATAGCCGATGGCCTGGAGTCGGTCTGTTCCTGAAGAGGCGGACATTCGGCAAAGCAGAACCTACAGGTCATTGGTCTCCGAGATCAGCCGAATGCCTAGCACTGCGAGCCGTGACGCGGATTCGCGCCATTCAAGGGTTATCGCAATGATATGGAGTACTCCGGCGACTTCACGGGCGAAGGTGCGCACCGTACCCCATTACGGCAGAGAAGGCGGGATGAGATTGGGGTGGGCCGCCAAGCGCTCCAACTCATCGAGCGCTTCTTCTTGCAAGCCCGCGTCGAGTCGCCGCAAATCTGCCAGGGCGTCAGGCGCGAGGTGCAAGGCCAAGCTCACGGCGAACCTCCTCGATCGACGAAAGTTTTGCCTCGCCACTCTCCACGCGCTGGTGACGTCGAAGCACTTCCTCCGGCGACAGACCGTCCAGACAGCGGGCGTAGGCAATGCCCAGTCGCAGGGTCCGTAACGCGCGCGAGTCATCGCGGGTGGCCGACACAGGCAATTGATCGAGAAGGGCCGTAGCATCGTCTACCCAGCGCCGCCACGCGGCGTGCAGGCTCCTCGCGGTTGCCATTGCAGCAGGATCGTCCGTCAGCGGGTAAAGCCTCTGATCGTGCTGGCGCAGTGCCTCGGCCTCGGCGTTCGCGGCACCGACCCACAGCTCGGCTTCGTTCGCCGTCAATTCGGGAAGATTCGGTAGCAATCCCAATGTATGCATGGCGGCTCCTGATTCCACTCCATACGGCACATATACACTACGGACCGCTTGAACGTCGCGTAGTCGGCTGTTGGAAGATCAGGTACGTCTTGAGGTTTGCGACCGTTGCGACGCCAATCCCTTTCACTTGCCGCAGGTCTTCGGGGCCGCGGAAGGCTGGATCGAGCGGGTGCTGCACATGCCACTTTTCCCTGAACGCAATGATCGCTTGCGCTTTCTTTTCGCCCAGGTTCGGGATCGCCGCCAGCTCGCGCCAGTCGGCGGTGTTTGGATCAAGCTTGTCGGCAAGCTCGTCCGCCCGTGCGGGGACGTCGGGTTGGGGGTCGTCGATGAAGGCGCGGTTGCACGCGTAGCGGCCGGTGAGGAAAAGGAAGAGCAGCGACAGCAATACGATCAGCGCCCGACGCTGTGGCGCTGTCCAGAGCGGATCGGAATCCGGCGCGTCGTCGGGCATGCGGTCACGCCCTATTTCTTCTGGAACTGCTTGTACTTCTCCCGCATCTGCTGCAGGCGTTGGAAGACGGGTTTGGGGCGGAGCATGTCGTCGAGCAGGCCGCCGCCGGGGATG